>JAFGUL010000138.1 GCA_016938535.1 Candidatus Delongbacteria bacterium | reverse complement strand
GCCGGGCGAAAATTCAGACAGGATCGTCATCACCCTGTGGCTCATGTCTCCGTATAGCGTGTAGTTCGATGAAAAAACATGCAGTTTTTCGAGGATATTTTTTTCAATTTTAAAATACGGGTTCCCGCGCTTAACGCCGAGGTCTTTCGCCTCTTTCGTCAAGGCCACAACGCAGCCGTCATTGTTGGAAAGGATAGCTACGGGTTCGTTCTTCAGTTCGGGACGGAAAACCCTCTCGCACGAGGCGTAAAAACTGTTGCAGTCTATGAGCGCGTAGATCTTGTTCGTTTAAATCCTCCGTTCTGAAAATGACTTTAATACTAAATATAAGTCAGATCCAGGGGATTATTCAAGATGAATATTAGAAATTAATTATCGTATCGAACCGGCTTAGAATGCGTTCCTGTCTTGAAATTATGATCAGAATAATATCTTTTCTTATGAGTTTAAAAAAGGTGTCAACATCATTTTCGGCGAGCAGATCGAGGCTCTCGTCAATTATAATAATTTCAGGTTCTTTTAAAATCGCATTTACAAGGAGCAGCTTCTGTACCTGTCCCGACGAAAGCCTGATACCTTCCTTGCCGGTTTTCAGATCAGGATCGTAACCCTCAATATCGAGAAATCCTTCTATTATTCCGTTTGAGTTAAGTTCACCGATCTTTTCTGCCGCATTTGTTACGCCGTAGCTCATTATATCAGAAAGTGTTCCTGAAAGTTCAGAATGTTCGTTATTTACGAAAGAAATTCTTTTCCGGATATCAGAAAGGGAAATATCATTTAACGGTTTTCCGTTAAATGATATCGTTCCCGAAGTAGCAGTGTAAAGTCCGGGGATCAGGTTTGAGAGACTCGTCTTTCCTGATCCGGAAGGACCTGTTATCCCGTAAGATAGCCCTTTTTTAAATATCATCGAATGCGGGCCGGTTGCTTTTTTATCTCCGAAAGAAAGTGAAACATTTCTTAACTCGATCTCGTTTATAGAGCCCCGGATGTTCTCTCCTGACTGTCTTTCTTCCGGGTTTTCAAGAAATTTTACTATTTTATCTGCTCCTGCAAGTGAGAAATTAAGATCGCCTATTGATTCGGCTACTTTTTTGAATGGTTTATAAGCTTCTTTCAATACAGAGATATAAAGGACGATATTCCCCGCCCCCATTTCTTTATTTAGAAGCAGCCTGCAAAAATAAATAGCTATCACAGCTATACCGAGAACCCCGATAATTTCATTTGAAGGCTTAAGAAAGAATTTTATCTTTATATTCCTGACTGCAAGCTCGTATTTTCTTTTTGTGAGTGATTTAAAATCATTGAGTTCTTGTTCTGAACTGCCCGCAAGTTTAATTACGGCATTCCTTTCCGCTTTATCTTTCAGAAATTCGGTATAATCAGCAGTTGTGTCCGAGATCCCTTTACTCAGGATCTTCATCTTCCGTGAAAAATATCTTATTATGTAAAAAGATGCGGGGAAGAACAGAAAGGCGATCAGAGACACCTTAAAATTGATGTAAAAAAGTATCGGACAGAAGATCATCAGCGATATAAGGGACCTTGAGAGTTCAATGAAAATATCTATCACATTATGCAGTATGGTGACATCGTAAGTAACTCTTGACATCAGATCCCCGGTCCTGTTTTTTGTAAACTCGGAATAGGGAAGAGCCAGAATTTTTCCGCAGACAGCATCCTTTATCTCTTTTAAGATCTTCTGAATGGCGAAATTGAAGTAAATATCTCTTAAATATCTGAAAAGTCCGTCAAGTATGTAAATTATAACGAAAAGTACGCAAATAAGAACGAATACAGAGAATATCCTTTCGGGGTCTTTGACTGAAAATTTAAGAGGTTCGATCTCTATCACAGGTATCTTGACAGGGACCTTAATGTTGAGTTTATCAGCGGTTTTGGTCAGTTTTGTAAGCGAATCGGCGATAATTTTATAGATCACACCCGGAAAAATACTGACGATGCTCATTAAAAGCGTGAAAACGACACCGAGTATTATGTGTTTTTTTGACCTTAAGATGTATGACCACAGGAATCTGACTGATTTCATTTGATGCTCTTTTCTGAACGGGCCAGACAGCTTATCGTATTTCCGGAATATCTTCTGTATGCGCAGTTATAACATGAAACCGAATCATCAATGATCTCATCTTCGTCATCTGTAAGAAAACTGGAGCATTCTGCTGCAGCCGACCGTGCTTTGGAATAGTCGTTTAAACCGTATCTGAATATTTTTCTTCCACTTTCAACTGTCCACATGACCCTAAATCTCCTTGATCTCTTTTCTTGAAAGATTGGTCAGCCTGCCGCATTCGTCTTTTTTTACAAGAAGAACAGACTTGTGTCCGTAAAGTACGGTCTTGATCTTGTCCGCGATGTATATCTTTTCAGCAGAAGGTATTTTATTGAATTTTTCATCCCTGATTTCATCAATATGCTCTGAATCTTCTATCTCTTTGACTGACAGGTATCCTTCCGGTGAGTGCATGTCGAACTTGCCTTTGAACCTTCCGTCGTTCCCGGTAAGCCTGAGGCCTGCACCGGCAAGTGCTCCGATCACCCCGTCTCCCGTACCGCCGTGCTCCGAAAGATGTATTCCTGTTTCACCGGCGAGCTTGTATGCTCCGTCTTTTGTCAGAACTTCAATTTTTGCTGAATATCCCCACTTGATCAATTTATCGAGAACGCCGGGTTTCAGGTTCTCTGTAACAGCAATACAAAGTCCGGGGTCAGATCTGTCCGCACAGTTGCTTTCCAGAAACCGGATCGAAAAGTCTTTTAATCCGTCAAGATGCGTTCCGTCAATTTCTGCTTCGCAGCACATGGAGCTGTTATGCGAAGTATAAGGTATGTCATCGTGAACAAGCAGCTGGTGCCTGGTTACTCTCGAGTAATTGCCGCCGAACTTTTTTTTGAGTCCGCAACACAATTCTTCGAGTATTTCCCCGGTTCCTTTAGTACCGATGTCATCGGTATCGTCGATAGATATCAGTATTTTCATTTTTTTCCACTTATCCCGTATTTAAGTCCCAGTGTTAGTGTCGTTCCCATGGTTTCTGTGCCTTCGACAGTACCCTGTACAGTTCTGACTTTTTCGCCGAAAACATTCTCGGCATTTAAATAAGCGGTAAGAGATTCATTGAACCTGTACTTGACCGACGCGTCGAACTGAAGGAATTCATCGGTTACGGATTTATCCGTTACTGATCCGTCCACTATTGTAGCCCAGATGATCTTTTCGTCAGTATAATTAACGCCTGCCGAGAGAAAGAGTTTATCATATTTGTAATTGATGCTTCCGTTAATGATGTTCATGGGCTGTTCGTTCAGTCTTCTCATAAGCCCTGTGTTTTCATCCTCGATCTGAGAACCGAGCCAGGAATAATTTCCTGAAAGCGAAAGTCCTTTTGCACCGAATTTATCCATATAAATGGTAAATTCCACATCCACTCCAAAAACGAGAGCATCCGCAATATTGACGAACTGCTGAATATTATAACCGGTGGCTCCATCGACACCGACATTCTCTATCTCGATTATGTTGTTCACATCCTTAAAATATCCGTACACCGAGAAAAAATCAGATCCTCTGTAGAATTCGATCCCGAGATTATAAACCCATGCGTCTGCAGGAAGAAGGTCGGGATTACCTCTTTCGATGATATTTTTTTTGGTCTTGATCTTATCCACCGGTACGACAGAAGCGAACGGAGGCCTTGCGATCTGCCTGGAAAATCCGGCTTTTATTATATTATTCTGATTTATCTTATAGTTGAGAAGAAGTGAAGGGTTTATGAAAAAGTAACCGTTATCTCCCGTTTTTTCTGAAAAATTGACAAGGTAATCGTAATATGCATATTCCGCCCTTATTCCGAAAGAATAGATCACAGGTTTGATATAAAGCTCGTCCCTGATGTAGTATCCTGCCTGGAATTCATCATATTCGAAAGATCCGTCCTCTTTTGATATCAGAGTATCAGTCAGACTTTCCTCGATAGTTTCAACATACCTGTCGTAGTCTCTTATGAGGTAATTGATCTTAAAACCGGTCTTAAAAGTGTTCTGATGAGTGAACATCATTCTTCCGAGATCCGTATAGTCCGACTGCATCATGAGTTCGTAATTTTCCTGATCCTCATTCTCATCAGTGTAGGCTATTCCTGCACTTTTCTGTTCGGTGAGATATTTGACTTTTTCATCATCTGAACGCGCAAAAAGGATCCGGGAAGAAAGATCCCTGTTTGAACTGAAGTCATGATCGAGCCTGATCCCGCCCTGAACAAGACCCCTGTACATAGTCTGACCTGTCACGATATTCCTGTAATTAAGTCCTCCCTGAGATCTAAGCTTCACATTCTGAACTATATCTCTGACCTCATCGAATTTTGAATAGAGCGCATCAAAGGATAATCTCATGTTCTCACCGGCCATAAAACCCGAATTGGTATTAAATGTCAGGATCTGAATGTCACAATCTTCTTCAACATCTCCGTTTATGCCTGTAATCGGGTCTGTAAGTTCTTCGGTATTGATCCTTGCTTCGGTATTATAGCTACCGCTCAAAAAGAAATTATTCTGTTTCAGTGATGCGTATATTTCACCGTTCCCGGCCTTGTAATCATTAGTTGAATTCGCTGAAGGGGAGACATCAATCAGCAGTTTCTTTTGGAACTCGCTTTTTTTAGTAACCAGATTTACAACGCCTGCAACCGCATCTGAGCAGTAATCCACAGTTGGAATGTTTATGATCTCGATCCTGTCGATGGCATCGAGAGGTATTCTGTCAAGCTTGAATTCACGGTCGGCTTCGCCCCCTGCCGGTCTGTTACCGTCTATCATTACCGACTGAAAAACTTTATCAAGTCCGCACAGAAGCACATTTCTGTTCGAACTGACAGGTCCCTGGACCCACAGGCCGGGATATCTTTTTATAACATCTCCGGCCGTGATGTCCCCCAGGTTCTCAAAGTCTTTCTGGTTGATTATTATCTTCCTGCTTGCGGCAAGCTTTCTCATCTCCCTGCTTTCCTGTTCCACAGAAACATTCAGCTCTGGCAGAATAACCTCGTCCATCTGGGAAAAAAGTGAAACTGTCAGGATCAGTCCAGAAAAAAGGATATATGATATTCTACCACTCAACTGAAGTTTCCCTTACATAAATTTTAAAATTTCCAACTACCGGATTGGATATATCTCTTTCAATGTGGATCTTTATTGAAGTCTCAAGCGGATCGACCTGTATCGGCTTGGGATTGTCTAATGAGCTGTTGTCTTTATTCACGAAATCTTTATTGTTGTCGGCTATTTTATAAGCTGTAACACCGTCCATTTTATATACCGATCCCTGTATGTCCGCACTTTCACCTGTGTTATCATCCAGCTCTTCCCAATAGATATAAACATATTCGGCCGAGCCTACAGGTACAGTGTAATCGAATACGGTTAAAGTGTCTGCGAGCAGGTCCTCATTTGCGAAATAGTACGGTTTCTCTGATGTAGAAAGAAGAGTATAATCACCTGCTGTTATTCCTTTGACCTTGACTACTATCTCATTCTCTTCAACATTGATCCTCTTAGCGTTTGTCGGAGCACTGTTCGTGATATTTAGAAAATCTTTTCCGTTATCGATCTGCTTGTAGGGTGTTATCCCGTCTTTCTTGAACACAGAACATTCAATTTCAGCGTCAGCTTTTGAAACAGTTCCCGCTTCGATCCAGTAAACTGACAGCGTATCTTCATCTGTCACATCAATTGTGTAAATTGCAGAATCACCGGCCGCTGTGAAGTTCCCCATTGTCAGGTAAGGTATCTCTGACTGGCCGTCATCCGGGATCATAGGATCTTCATCATCCGTGCATGCTGTGAAAACCGAGATCGCTAGTAAAGACAATCCAAGCACTTTGATCATTTTTTTGAACATTTGTTTCTCCTTTTGTTTAGTTTTGAGTTGTCAATTTTTCCAAACAAAAGTCCTTCCGTGCTTTTTCGCGCGTAATGACGCAATATTTTTCTTTTGAATACATTTCAAGCTCCTTTCCAAGCACGGGAGACCGTTCCCTTTCGAAAACGACCCATCGGTCTTTCTCCATGGTAAGTGTACTTTAGG
>JAFGUL010000137.1 GCA_016938535.1 Candidatus Delongbacteria bacterium | reverse complement strand
TAAGACTCAGATTGATTCTCTGATGGCAGAATTTGATGCGATCAAAGATAAAATGTCCGATCAGAAGATCACCAGGGAAGAATATGACGATCTTTATTCGATCTATACAGACATCTGGTCAGAAATCGTTGAGCAGCAAAAAGAACAGAAAAAATGTATCGAGAGCACAAAAAAGACCATAAAAGTAAAAGTAGAACCAAAGAAGGTCGATCAGGCTCTACCTCAGATCTTTGGAGCTAAGTGGGGTTCTTCAAGGCAGTCCGTAAAGGATAAGTTAAGAAATGCAGAGGGTCTTAAGATATCCGATACAGACGAGTCCGTTCTGGAATACAAAAACGGCAAGCATTTAGGTTATGCTGTCAATAAATGGCAGTTTAATTTCACCAATAAAAAGCTATATGCCTGCCAGATAGTTTATTCCGCACACTCTAAGATGAACGCGCTAAAACTTTACAATGAGATCAGCAGTAAGCTCATTAAAGAATATGGTGAACCGAGCTATGAGAAAAATAAGTTCCCGTCAAGCTACAAAGACGATAAAATTAAACTCTCTTCAATAAAGAACGGTTCGGTAACGATCTACAACAAATGGCTGTTTAAAAATGACGATGTTTTAAGGATCGGTATAAACGAGAACGGTGATGTGATGATGACCTACTTAGTTGAAAAATTGCACAATAAAGCGCGGTAGTTTTTTAATTATAGTATTTCATATTTGATAATTATTTTGAATTTTCACTTGCATTTAGGGTGATAAAATGCTAATTTTACCGCGATGAAAATTACGCATGTTATAAAATATGCTGTGCTGACATGTTTTTTAGTGTCTTGTACAATGAATAAAAAAGTGAAAATAACTTCATCATTTGTTGAATTTTCTACGGATGTGAACATTTCACTGTTCGGTATAAGCATGTCCGATACTTCCGGAACTTCCGATGCGATCTCATTTTCCAGAGGAATATTCTCATATTTCAATTCTGAGATGAACCCTTATCTAGAAACATCATCTTTGAGTTTAATGAATTCGGCAGAACCAATGGTGAAAACCGAGATACCGAATTCACTCAGACAGATCATCAGGATATCAAGAAACCTCCACAAATATACCGACAAGTACTTTAACGTGGCTGTACTTCCGGTTGTTGAACTGTGGGGATTTTACACCGGAACAGAACCTGTTAAGCCGGAAGATAATATGTTAAAAGAAACTCTGAAAATATCAGATCTTGATCTTTATAATTTTGAAAATGACTCATTCTTTGTTTCGGACAAAAGGTGCAGGATCGGTTTAGGCGGTATAGCGAAGGGGTATGCTGTTGATTCGGTCGCGCATTATTTATTGTCAGAAGGCTACAATGATTTCATTGTGGAAGCGGGAGGAGATATGATCGTAAGATCAAAAAAACCGAAAACTATAGGCATTAAACATCCCAGACTTGAAAATGAACTGATAGACACGATATATGTAAGCAGCGGAGCCGTAGCCACATCCGGAGACTACGAGAAGTACATAGAAGCCGACGGACAAAGATACTGCCATATTATAAATCCGTATACCGGATACGGAACTTCTGATATAATATCTGTAACTGTGATTTCTGAAAAAACTTATCTGAGCGACGCGTTTGCTACAGCCGCGTTTGCGATGGGAAGGGAAAAGGCTGAGTACATTCTGGAGAAGAACAAACTGTCAGCGCTGATCTATTATTACGGTGACGGAAAGGAAATTAATAAGAAAGAAATAAACATGGGAAATTATAAGAAACCTGCAGGATACGGCTTGTAAAATTATGGAACCAGGAAAAGGATATTACGAAATACCCGCAAATATAAGATCGCTTAAAAGAGAAACTGATAATGTCTATTCTGCAGTCCTTTCTGCAGGGGATCAGATGGTGTCATCCGTTCCCGGACAGTTTATTAATGTTCAGGTTTCACAAGAATTCGATTCTCCAGTTCTCAGAAGGCCGTTCGCTGTTTCTTCAGTATGCGGCAATGAGTTCGAGTTCATTTTCAGTGTTGTGGGAAGAGGCACAAAACTGCTTACCGGGATCCTGAAGACTCAGAAAATATTAAATGTTCTCGGTCCGCTCGGTAAGGGCTTTGAAAACGGAAATGCGGAAAGAAAGCTTCTTATAGCGGGAGGGCTGGGCATCGCGCCTCTTAAGAGACTGGCCGACCATTTTTATAACAGGAACATACCTGTAACTATATTATGGGGCAACAGAACATCATCTGATTTCTTTGATACGGTTCATTACGAAAGAGAGAACACTGAGATAATTCTCTCAACTGATGACGGTTCGACGGGATATAAAGGCAATGTTCTCGAACTTTTGAAGAATGAGATGAGTTCCGGCCGCATAGGATCCTTAAGCAGTTACGATGTTTTCGCGGTAGGACCTGATCCTATGATGAGATCCGTTTCGGAATTTGTTGAGCGCAATAATGCAAGATGCCAGGTCTCGCTCGAGACCCCGATGGCGTGCGGAATGGGTGTGTGTCAGGGCTGCGCGGTTAAAAAAAGATCAGGTGATGGTTATTACCTTGTTTGTAAGGACGGTCCGGTATTCTATTCGGATCAGATAGTGTTTTAAATTTATGGAAACTTTATAAAGATGGATAACGAAAAAAAGAAAGTCATATTAAGCGGTATTAAGCCAACGGGACAATTGACAATTGGAAATTATATAGGGGCCATGAAAAATTTCATCAGGCTTCAGGACGATTATGAAACACTTTATATGGTGGCGGACCTGCATGCGCTTACTGTACCTCAGGAGCCAAAGGAGCTCAGACAGAAAACCCTTTCGGTAATAGCTCAATATATAGCGGTCGGGCTTGATCCTGAAAGGAGTAATCTTTTTATCCAGTCCCATGTAACCGGACATACGGAACTGTCATGGATACTCGGATGCATGACCGGACTTGGCGAGCTGGGCAGAATGACCCAGTTCAAAGACAAGTCTTCAAAACCTGGTGCAAATATAAATGCAGGACTATTTACTTATCCGGTACTGATGGCGTCTGATATCTTGCTTTACAACGCCGATTATGTTCCAGTCGGTGAAGATCAGAAACAGCATGTCGAGCTTACCAGGGATATCGCAATAAAATTCAATCACAGATACTCTGACACTTTTATTGTACCGGAGCCTATCATCCCAAAATCCGGCGCAAGGATAATGGACCTTCAGAATCCTCTGGCTAAGATGGGCAAGTCCGATTCCGGTGAATCGGGCAGGATAGCTCTTATCGATGAGCCTTCAATTGCGGCAAAGAGGATAAAAAGCGCAGTTACAGATTCAGGAAAGGAGATATTGTTTTCTGAAGGTGACGAAAAAGCGGGAATAAGAAATCTTCTTACCATATATTCCAGTCTGACAGACACTCCGGTCGCTGATATCGAAAGATCATATCTGGGTAAAGGATATGCCGATTTTAAAAAAGACCTCGCCGACATAGTCGTAGAAAAACTCACACCGATAAAGAATAGGCATGACGAGCTTATGAAAAATAAAGATTATCTTGAAGCCGTACTGAAAAAAAATGCCGCCGCCGCCCAGGAAAAAGCTTACAGGATATTGAATAAGGTTTATAAAAAAGTAGGATTAGTTCAATCTGCGAGATAATTCATACTGAATGGAGGAACTTATGAACGAGAATATTTTTAGAGAATACGATATCAGAGGAGTTGTAGAGACAGATTTTACGGCTGACACCGTGATCAAGATAGCCAAAGCGTTTTCAACAATGCTTGTTGGGGACGGGCTTAAAAACTGCGCAGTGGGATTTGATGCAAGACTTTCAGCTGATTTTCTTTTCTCGACCTTCACAAATACCCTCAGGGACTGCGGCGTAGATGTGATCTCGATAGGGCAGTGCACTACACCCATGCTTTATTTTGCGCAGATAAATTACGGATCTGATTCTGCGGTGATGATAACAGGATCGCACAATCCTTCGGACATGAACGGATTTAAAATGATAACAAAGGATCAAGCTATATACGGCGAGAAGATACAGCATTTAAAAGATCTGATCATCAGCAATGACCTTGTAACAAGAAAC
>JAFGUL010000020.1 GCA_016938535.1 Candidatus Delongbacteria bacterium | reverse complement strand
CAAATACGGAAAATGCTTCATAAATGTACCGTTCGGGATCAGAATGACCGTGGAAAACAAGGACGACGAAATACTCGAATTCTTCGTTGTAAAATCGCCTAACCCGGTAAATTATAAATAAAGGAATTCAAGATGAAACTCTCCGACAGAACACTTCTGACATACTCCTGGGTATCAGTTTTCCTGATAGTACTCGCAACAGCTTTCTTCACCTATCAGATGAAAACATATTCAACCATGGAAACGGATCTTGACGAATATATGCCCAAGGATCACCCCGCTTTTGTTTACAGCGATCAGGCCGAGGAGTGGTTCAATATCAAGGACGGAATACTTATAGCGGTCGAAAATGCAGAGGGAATCTACAATCCTTCAACGCTTCAGAAGATCAAGGATATTAGCATCGGACTGCAGGATATGGATGAGTTCGACGATGCGGACATAGTTTCTCTTTATACAGCAGACAACATAACAGGATCGGAAGAAGGTCTCGATGTCAGAGCTTTCTACAAAAAAGTGCCTAAAGAGACGGAAACTCTTGAGGAACTCCGCGCATCGGTAAGATCGAATGATATGGTCTATAAAAGACTTATCTCCGAGAATGAGAATATCTCGCTGGTTGTAGCATCAATGAACGATGATGTCTTCAGTATGGAATTCTATCACAAAATTCTAAAGTTCGCGAAATCCTACGAAGGCCCGGAAAAAATACACATAGCGGGAGTGCCGATCGTCGAGGGAACTATGGCATATCTGGGACCTGCAGACATGAAAAGAATGGTTCCGATAGTTCTGCTGGTCATAATCGCGGTGCTGTTTTATGTGATGAGAAGCGTAAAAAATACGATCTTTACTTTACTTGTAGTGGGTTTAAGCACTATCTGGGCATTCGGACTGATGGCATTTTTAAGAATACCGGTTTACGCTGTATCTACCATGATGCCGGTCATGCTCATAGCTATCGGTGTAGCTGACGGTATTCATCTTTACAGCCATCTGAATCTGCATTTGAAAGCGAATCCGGGAATTTCTAAGTTCGATGCGGTAAAGGATATGCTCGCCAGCATGTGGAAACCTGTAGTCATGACTTCTGTTACGACTGCGGTCGGCTTCGTTTCGCTTCTCACATCGGAAGTGTATCCGATCAAATATTTCGGACTCTTCACCGCTTTCGGAGTAATGGCCGCGATGGTCTTTTCGCTCGTTCTCATTCCTGCCGGTATAATCATTTTTGGCGCAAGCAGACCGAAAATTAAAGAACCTGCCCCCGGAGAGAAAAATAGTTCCGAATTTTCGCACAGGTTCGCAAGATCGGTAATAAAGCATAAATACGCTGTGGTCGCCGTTACTGCCGTTATTTTAATAATTTCCGCTCTCGGTATCAACAACATCTGGATAAACTCAAGCTTTCTCGATAAATTTGAAAAGGACAGCGATATAGTTCAAACCGACACTTTTATAAATCAGAATTTCGGCGGAACGAATACCATAAATGTCGTGCTTGAATCTTTTGACGCGGATGCTTTCAAAACTCCCGAATTTTTAAGAATGATAGACGAAATGCAGTCAGGCGTGGAAAAACTCGAAATTGTAGGGAATTCATTCTCTCTCGCCGATTATCTGAAAAGGATGAATAAAGTAATGAATGCGGACGATCCCGAATTCGACAGGATACCCGATTCAAAGGATCTTGTAGCGCAATACCTTCTCCTGTACGAAATGTCGGGCGATCCGGAAAATCTGTGGAAGGTAGTTGACTACAATTACAATAAAGCTAATGTTAACTTCCAGATCAAAAGTGATAATTCCAAAGAAATAAATAAAGTTATGTCTGAAATAGAAAAGTTCAGGCCGGGATTTGAAGAAAAGAACATAACGCTGAATTACGCAGGATCCGGATACAAAGCTCTCGTATTTACAGATCTGATCCTGATCGGTCAGATTAAAAGCCTTCTGATGTCTATTTTAATCGTGATCATTCTGATAGCAATGATGTTTAAAAGCATTACCGCGGGCATTATCGGTTCGGTACCGATAATTATAACAGCAGTGATCAGCTTCGGACTTATGGGGCTTCTCGATATTCCGTTAAGCACGACTACTGCACTTATTTCAAGTATAGCTGTCGGTATAGGAATTGACTATGCTATCCACTTTATCGAAAGGTTCAAGATTTACGCTCAGGAAACAAAGGATGTTGAATTGACCGTCGTTAAGACAATGCATCACTCCGGCCGGGCGATCTCTTTCAACGCTGTGGTGGTCATAGCAGGATTTCTCGTTCTTTTGAGTTCTGTATTCCCGCCTAACAGATCCCTTGGAGCCCTTGTATCTCTAAATATGCTGACAAGCTTCATAGGTACTATTACAATCATGTTCCTGATTCTGTACAGATCGGGATTGTTCTTCAAAAATAAAAAAGGGGGTCTCAAATGAAGTTCTTAAATTATTTGCTAATTACAGCCGTCCTGTTCCTTGGAGCATTCACATTCGCTTCGGAGACTGAGATGACCGGAAAAGAGATCATGGAGAAAGTTTATTATAATCCTGCAGGTGATGATACTCAGGGTGAGCTGACAATGTCTTTGATAAATTCGAGAGGCGATACGCGTGTCCGCAAGCTTAAACAGTACACGAAAGACGACGGTAAAACCGAAAAGAAGATCATGTTCTTCCTCTCCCCTGCCGATGTCAGAGAAACTTCGTTCATGAACTGGAGCTATTCGGACGGAAAAGATGACGACCAGTGGATATACCTGCCCGCTTTAAAAAGGGTAAAAAGGATCTCCTCGGACAGCAAAGGCGATTATTTCATGGGTTCCGATTTCACCTACGACGATCTCGGTGACAGGCATCCGAACGATGACGAACACAAACTTCTCCGCACCGAAAAGATCGGCGATAATGAATGCTTCGTGGTTGAAAGCGTTCCGAAAGACGAAGATTATATGTATTCAAAAACGATCACATGGGTAATGAAAGACAATTATCTCGGCCTCAAAAGAGAATTTTATGATGACAGAGACAGGCTCCTCAAAGTGCTCAACATCAAAAAATTCGAGAAAATCTCCGGATTCTGGACCATACTCGAAACTGAAATGCATAATGTTCAGAAAGATCACAGAACTCAGATGAGCTTTGACGAGGTAAAGATCAATACGGGAATACCTGAAAACAAGTTCACCGAAAGAAGCATGACAATGGGCAAATAACTGTCCCGAAGGAGGGATTCTGATGAAGAAACTAATATACATACTGCTCGCGGTCA
The DNA here is from genome assembly GCA_016938535.1 of Candidatus Delongbacteria bacterium. The sequence continues at coordinate 3,665 of JAFGUL010000020.1, read as the reverse complement.
TTATTTCTGCTAACGCTGTTGAGAATGTGGAGATAAACGGATTCGTGAGGAACTACTCAGGACTGCTTACAGGCGGGAACAATGAATTCAGCGTCATTCAGAACACATTCAGCCTCGATTTCAGAAAAAGAGCGGACAGGATCGGTTTTCTCGTCAGCCCATACCTGAAACATTATATGAATGACAGCCTTGAACTTAACCTGAAAGAAGCTTATATGGATATGTATTTCGACAATTTTGATCTCAGGATCGGAAAGCAGCAGATAATTTACGGTAAGGCCGACGGGATCTTTATCACCGATGTCGTTTCGCCTAAAGATCTGAGTGAATTCATCCTGCCTGAATTTGATGAGATCAGGATAGGTATCACATCAGCAAAATTGAGTTATTATAAAGGCAACGGCATTTTCGAACTGACATGGGTGCCGGTTTTCACATCGAACACCCTTCCTGACGCTTCTTCAATATGGAGACCTGCATCACCTGATTTTTCTGTTGCGCCTGTTTTCGACTATTCAGGCACTGATGTCGAGAAAGAAATTGAGAACGGAGAAGTTTTCTTAAGATACTCCGCAATGGGCTCAAAAATAGACTATGAGATCGTGGCCGGACATTTTTTCTCTGATGACCCTGTTATGAATGTATATAAGGAGATCAATCCGGGCACAGGACAGATAACGGCAATTACTATTGAACCCGAACATCCGAGACTGTCGATGGGCGGCGGAAGCTTTAGCCTTCCGGTCGCAGGATTCGTCTGGAGATCGGAAGGTGCCTATTATTCAGGCAAAATGTTCCAGACAAAAGATCCCGAAGAAAAGAACTCGCTAACAGAAAAGGATTTTTTACATTACATGACCGGGCTCGACTACAGCCTTTTCGATACGACATTAAGCACGCAGTTCGTTCAGGAAGCGATACTTGACTATGACAGCTTCATCGAGAAGGACGAATTCACTTCAACTCTTACATTTCTGGCTAAAAAAGATTTCTTAAGAGAAAAACTCTGGCTTGAACTTTTCGGCTACTACGGAATTAACGAAGAAGATATGCTCTTAAGACCTAAAATATCTTATTCTTTTGCTGACGGATTCGATATAATAACGGGTGCGAATTTATTCTTCGGCGAAACAGGCAGTTTCGGCCAGTTCGACGATAACGATATGGTCTATGCTAAAATAAAATACAGCTTCTGATCATGAAAATTAAACTTTATTTCATACCGCTGCTCCTGTTAACAACGATCTTTCTGAATGCAGCCGAAAAAAAAGACGAACCGAGACTTATGGCTTACAAAGGCATCAATGTTGCCGCCAAACTTAATAACGAAAATGATACTTTCGGCCAGCTGAAGATTAATGCGGGATTTATGTATGAAATGGTCAATAATACCAGCATTTACTTTTCATACTGCGTTTCAGCTCTCTGGGATGTTCAGGAAAATTCAAGTCCGTTCAAAGACATCAATCACAACCCTGAAGTATTCTGGATAGCAGACCTGGACTTCATACCTTTTTTAAAAGCGGTCAAACCGGAACTTAAGGTCGGATATGAACATATTTCGAACGGGGTTGACGACGAATCTTCCGATTATGAAGGCCTCACCAACAGATCAAGATCGGTTCATAACATCAATATACATCCTGCAGTTTATTTTGGAGAGGATATAAAATTCAAACTGAGCCCTAAATTCTGGATAAATACCGTTGACAGGGAGAATACCGACATCGGTGATTACTACGGAAATGCAGATTTGAGAATGTCAATTGATTTTAATGATAAAATTACATTCTCGTTAAATTTGCGCGGAAATCCGGCCACAGGCAAGGGCAGAATAGAAAACCAGGTAACACTGCCGATGTCATGGCCCGCGACATGGATATTCGGTTCAAGGCCCAACACATACTGGTTATTTGAATATTTTGAAGGTTACGGCGAAACACTGCTTCACTACAATATCAATAACAGATCTTTCAGGATCGGATTAGCGCTTGCAAGGAGTTAAAGTTTGAGAAATAAAGGAAAATATTTAATTCTTTTTACAGCATTTCTCTGTATTGAACTTATTTCCGGAACTGTTGATTGTGATATCTCCGGGTCAGATAAGCTCGCAAACGAAAAAAATTATTTAATTCCTTCTGCACAAATCCTGATGGCTAACTCATTAATCGCCCTGTCAAACAACTACATCTTCGGGCAGGATTATGCAAAGATCAGTTTTAAAAGCATTGAAAGAAATTTAACTGGCGAATGGGAATGGGACGCGGACAATTTCGAAGTAAATCAGATAGGTCATCCGTTTCAGGGGAGTGTTTATTTTTCATCTGCGAGAAACAACGGGCACTCGTATCTCTCCGGCGCGGCGTTCACTGCTGCAGGCAGTTTGCAGTGGGAATATTTCATGGAGACGGAAAAACCGTCCGTGAATGATTTTGTAACTACAACTATGGGCGGATCAATGCTTGGAGAGATGATAAACCGGCTTTCCTACAAAATACTCGATGACGACACAAAAGGTGCGGAAAGATTTTTGAGAGAATCATCCGTATTCATAATAAACCCGGCGATGGGGGTCAACAGACTGATCAATCCTGAATTTTATCAAAGATCTCAAAAAATAAAATATAAAGATATTCCTCTCAAAATACAGATTTCGACTTCAAAGAACATTATTGACCGTATAATTTCAGAAAATCTCGATATGGGAAATCCTGACTCTGTCTCAACCGGGCCTTTCGCAAACTATAATTTAAGAGTAATTTACGGCGATCCTTATACGGCTGAAAGGTGTTTTGATTATTTCCTGCTTTTTACAGGATTTTCAGTCAATAATGATTTAATCGGCAATGTTTCTGCCCGGGCTCTTCTCTGGAAGAAAAATGTCAATATTACTGATAAAGCACATAACGCCTTCGGCGTCTTTCAGAATTTTGATTATATTTCCAGTCCGGACTACAGTGTCGGGGCTAACAGCCTCGGATTTGAATTTATGGCTCGCACTAGGTCAAAAAAAGGATGGTCGTTAAGCTCAGAATATCAGGCAGGATTTATCATAATGGGAGCTGCCACTACCGAATATTATGTCGATATCGAAAGGGATTATAACCTGGGTCCGGGTGCGTATCTGAAAATAATCATGCTGCTTTCTAAACCTGACATAGCTGAATTTTCACTCAACCTTAACCGGTTTTGGATCGGAACAATTTCGGGAGCTGAAGGAATTGAGTCAATAGGTCTCGGCAGCATTGAAGTTAAAAAAAATATTTACAAGAATTTTTCTGTCGGCGTTTCATATAATTTCTATGACAGGGAAGGTTATTATGCTGACTATCCCGATGTAAGAATGTTCTACAACGAAATTAAAGCAATAGCTTACTTTAAACTTATCTGAATAAAAACACAAAATTAATGGAGGTATCAAAATGAGTATGTTTTGTTTTCAATGTCAGGAAACTATCGGGAACAAAGGCTGTTCCTACAACAAGGGATTTTGCGGAAAGCCGGCTGAGGTTGCAAACCTGCAGGATCTTCTGATCCATACGCTAAAAGGCATTTCGCTTATAGCGGAAAAGAAAGGCGAAGTTGATGACAAGACCGGTAATTTCATCGCGAAAATGCTGTTCGTTACCATCACAAATGTCAACTTCAGCACAGAGGACATGGTT
>JAFGUL010000136.1 GCA_016938535.1 Candidatus Delongbacteria bacterium | reverse complement strand
TTTTCTTGTTCATGCAGCAATGGACTATATCAATAGTCACGGGTAAAATAGTGCACTAACCAACAACATTGGAAAAATGACTTGACCGTAGGGTATCTATGGGTCCGAACGTATTCAATATCCCGCCGGTTTGTACGTATAATGACGATCAAAGTACTGTTCACTCCTTTACACGGAACATCTTTTCCATAAGCTCGAACAGCTCGGGATGTTTCGCCTTGAACCGCTTTGGATTCTCAAAAAAATACTCGCTGGCGACGGCAAAGAATTCGGTTTTATCGGTAGCTCCGTAGGGATTGATGTCGGATCTTCCCCCCGCTATCTCATCAATGTTCTTATGCATAAGCTCAAGCCACGGAAGGACATACTGCTTCTGAAGAAATATCTCAGGCACACCGTCAACAGATCCGTCAGCCTTGTCTATCAGATGAACAAATTCGTGAATGCCGACATTATATCCATCCCATTCGTTTGAAAATCCGTGATGAAGATCGGTCTTGGAAAGTATCATTTTCCCGTTGAGAAAACCGTTCCCGACCATGCCTGAAATGTTATGCGATCCATGAAAATTATCGCCTGTCTGAAAGCTGTCGTTGAAACTCTTATCGTAAAGAAGTACCTCGTCGAGATTGAGATACTGCCAGTCAGCAAAATGAAAGATCGGAATTATCCCGCTTGAAGCTATGAGCAGTTCGTCGGTCCGCCTTACCTTAGTACTCACGCCCGTTATCTTTACATTCGCAAGAAATTCACTCACTTTATACTCAAAATGCTTTTTCTGTTCTTCGTCGAGCTCTTTGTAAAACCTCACTTTGGAGGCAAGAATGAGCCTGTCCTTTTTCGAAAGTTCACCTTCCGGAGTTCTCCATCTTCCCGATTTTCCGATATAATAGAACAGCCAGATCAGAAAGAAAGCGAAGAGGATCAGAAATATTGCGGCATAGACTTCGTGCATGATTGAAATTTATAGAATAAAAATGCAAAACTCTACAATTAATATTATATTTCCGAAAAAAATGGAGGAGTTGTGATATTTGATAAGTTTGAGAAACTGAGCAGGTATGGATCACTTCATCCGAAGTTTAAAAAAGCTTTTGAATTCCTTACAAACACCGACCTTGGAGCACTTACGACCGGAAAACATACGATTGACGGCGAAAATATCTACGCATCGGTGAATGAATATCTGACAAAAGAAGAGGGATATCTTGAATCGCACAGGAAACATATTGATATACAGCTTATAACGAAAGGTAAGGAAAAGATCGGATTTGCGTTTTTGAACGGTCAGGAAGTAAAAGAAAATTACGACGAATCAAAAGACCTCGCATTTTATTTTGGCGATTGCGATTATCTGATCCTGATACCGGGTACATTCGCCATATTTTTTCCCGAAGACCTGCACAAGCCCGGAATAGCTGCCGAACAGACTGCTGAAGTTAAAAAGATCGTTATAAAAGTTAAGATTTAAAGGATATAAAATGGCCGATAGAAAACCCGACACATCAAAATACAAAGTCCTGATATTCGACCTTTTCCACACGCTTTCATCCATTCACCATTCGAATGTTCCTGGGCGGAATTCTCATGAAATAATCGGAGTTACGAGAGAACAGTGGCTTGATGCTCTTTTTACCGACCATGAAAGGCGTGCCCGAGGACATATTAAAGAACCGATAGGAATAATCCGGGATATTACTGATAAACTGGACATGAAGCTTACGGACGATCAGATATGCGAACTTGCCCAAAGCCGGTATGACCGCTTTTCTTACAGCCTTAGAAACATACTTCCGCACACAGTTGAGACCATAATCGAACTAAAACGCAGAGGCAAAATGATCGTTCTTTTGAGCAATGCGGATGTGTGCGAAGTTGAAGGATGGAAGCATTCTCCGCTCGCAGAACATTTCGATCACACCGTTTTTTCCTGCCACACCGGATATCTCAAACCGGAAAAAGAGATCTACGATCATACCGTAAAGCTTTCAGGGGCTTCGCACGATGAATGCCTGTTCATCGGTGACGGAGGTTCGGACGAGCTCGCAGGAGCAAAAAACGCCGGGATCGCCTCGGTTTTCACCTCCGAATTCATCAAAGACCTCTGGCCCGAACATGTCGAAGCGAGAAAACTCATCGCCGATTATCACATTGAAAGAATAGATGAGCTGCTATAAACCAACTTATTATTTTATCGCGTAGTTGTATATTTCCGCCCAGATCCTAAACTCGTGGTTTATTCCCCGCTCAAAAGAAAGTAACAAGAAACTATCTTACCCTTACCAGCCTGACAGCAAAAGATCCCTCATGCCCGTGAATCCCCGGATTGACTGAAAAACTTCCGTCGGAATTTTTGAACGGCTCGAGAAGCATAACCTCCGGCGAATCGATCCCGAAATCCTCGTCCTGCTCAAGAAATGCCTGAATAATATCCATATTTTCCTCTCTGAATAGAGAGCAGGTGGAATAAACGATCACTCCGCCTTTTCTGACATAATTAGCGGCCCGTTTGAGTATGGATATCTGAAGTTTTATGAGTTCGGACAGCATTTCTTCGTCCTTATTCCAGCGGCTCTCGGGATGTCTTCTGAAATTGCCGCTGCCTGTGCACGGTGCGTCTATGAGTATTTTATCGAATTCCACAAAATCCTGATATTTTTGCGCCTCCTGAAAGGAAAGCTTTTCGTAAACGAGGCCGAGCCGCCTGAAATTGTGCTTGATGATGACGCGCTTTTTCTGCGAAATGTCATTGAGCCACAGCCTTGCCTTGTTGCCGGTCAGCTCCTGAATATAGGTTGATTTTCCGCCGGGAGCGCAGCAGAGGTCGAGTATCTTCTCGTTCTTCTGCGGGTCGAGGAGCACAACCGGGACTGAATGCGATGGATCCTGGATATAGAACCTGCCGTCCTCAAATGCCTTTGATGATATCACATTACCGTTTTTGACTTCGAGAAAATCAGGGAAATTTTCGACGGCAGTCGTTGTAACTCCTTCGCTTTCGAGCGATGCCGCGAGCCCGTCGCGGTCGTTCTGTATCCTGTTCGCCCTGACATACACGGGCGGGACGGTCTGATTGAACCTGTAGATATCTTCCGTCACCGGCTTCCCGTACTGCCCGATCAGCCTGTCTGTCACCCACTGGGGATGAGAGCTGTATAGCGCTTTTTTTGAAACTTTATCATCTTCGGTCATGGTCACGGTTGTCATTTTTCTTAATATCGCATTGATATACTTTGATCTCCCGCCGCCGAGGACTTCTTTCGATATCTCCACAAAGTCGTTCACCACAGAATAATCAGTCGAGCTGTCGAGATAAAAATACTCGATCCCTGCGCATAATATGAGAATTTCGGTCTTTAAGTCCTGATCCGGAATGTTCTTTTCGACTTTATCGGCTAGAAATTTTTCAAGGAAATTGAAATTCCTGAAGAAAAGATTCACAAGATTTATAAACCTGCGTTTATCCCTGTCATCCAATCCTGTCAATACTTCACCGTAAAGCGCTTCGAAAGAGAGCCTGTCATTGTAAATTCTGTAAACGGTATCGAAATATAGCTTTCTTAATTTCATTTTTTCTCAACATATATTGAAACTGTATTGCGCCTGAACTGTTTAGGCAGAAAGAACAGCCTTATCTGGCAGTATATGGAACCGTGTACTTTATATTCATCTCTCTCAGGTGTGAAAGGGATCTCGAAGACTCTCTCTTCACCCGGGTCGAGGCTGAATGAGCCGTCCTTCAAATATCTGTCGGCAGGAATATTCAAATTCTCCAGCGACTCCCTGAACTCATTCTTTACCTGCAGTATTAGAAAAATATTGTTCTCGGTCATGAATTTCTTTTTTTGTGCGGAGATGTTGGTGACCCTAAAGACGAGATTCAGCGGTTTTCCGTGACTAAAAGTACCTGTTTCTGACGAAAGAAAATACGAAACTCCTTCAATCTCAAGCGACGCGAACTTAGGTTTCCCGGTACCGAGCCTTGAACTTTTTCCCGTTGAAGCGCACGAAATAAGCAGAACGGCAACAGAAAAATAAATGAGAGATCTTTTAAGCATCCGTCATACCTTTGTCTCTTGCTTCGAGATATTTTGAATAGAGACCTTCATTTAAGAACATGTCAACAATATTCTGATCCAGCTCTCCGTCCTTCGCCATAAAGCCGAGTATCTGAAAGGCCTTATCTGTCGGAATAGCTTTCTTATAAGGTCTGTCTGAAGCTGTGAGCGCTTCAAAAACATCAGCTACGGCAAGTATCCTGGACTGAACCATTATCTCTTCACCGTGAACATTGTAAGGATACCCGCTTCCGTCAAGCATTTCATGATGGGCACCGGCGATCTTTGGAATATCTTTCAGCTCGGCTGTGAAAGGTACTGCGGCGAGAATATCCAGGGTATTTACAACATGCTTTTTCATCTTCTCCCATTCATCAGGTGAAAAATTGCCTTTAACGAAATTCGTCAGCATGAATATCTCTTCGTCCTCGAGATAATTATGATCATTCCCTTCGAAATCTACATATTTTTTGTTTCCTATCTCTCTGATCTTCGCTTTATCTTCTTCAGAGCAGAATCCGGGATTGTTCTTTTCCATGATGAATTTGAGGTCATCGTTCACCGAAGCAAGGAATTTATCTCTCAGCTCTTCATCTCTGACATTACGGATTATGGAAAATTTTATTATTTCGAACCTGTTTTTGATAATGGCGATCTCATCTTCTTCAAGCTTGTTTCTTTTTTCAAGAACATTTTCGGGTACTGCGACCTTACCTACATCATGAAGAAGAGCTGCATACTTGAGCTCCTCGAGTTTCTGGGCCGAAAAAAACACATCCTTAAATACACCGTCTTTCTTTAAATTCATATGTTCGGCGATCATATTGGAAATGTATGCAACTCTCTTGGAATGACCGGCTGTATGGGGACTTCTTGCCTCGATCGCCTCGGAAAATGCCTCGACCAGAGCCTTGTAAAGATTCTTGTTGGCTTCGAGAAGTTTAGCGTTCGCATAAGCTACAGCCGCCTGACTTGCGAGTGAAAGAATGATCTCTTCGAGTTCTCTTGAGAAAGGAACAGGATCCCCCTTTTCATCAAGCTTGTTTATGAGCTGTATGACTCCAAGAACATTTCCCTCGTTGTCCTTCATCGGCACTGAAAGCATAGATACTGTCCTGTAGCCTGTTTTCTCGTCGAATGATTTATTGAATCCGAAAGGTTTGTCTTCCGGGATACTATAACAGTCCTCAATATTGACCGTACAGCCCATTAAAGCCGTATATCCCGCAATAGATTTCATCTCAAGAGGTACTGAGAAGGATTTGAATACACTTTCGTGCCCCTTTTGTATAAGAGAAACTGTTTTTGTTGCCTTGAAAATAAGCTCAGGCTCTTTGTCATCTTTTATATATAACGAACAGCCGTCGCAGTCGGAAAACTCTATTATCTCGTCAACTATCAGATCGAAAAGATTTTCGAGCTTGGTTTCGGAGGTTAAAGCTATTCCAATTCTGTTGAACGCAAAGACCAGCTCTTTATAGTCCATAAAACCGCCTTCATTTTATTTCTTCGTATTCAGCTTCCTCGATCTTCTCTGCAGAAGGTCTTTTTGCCGTACCTCCGCCTTTACCGAGAAGCATCTCGGCCTTTCCCTTTATTCGTCCGACCTGATAAGCCAGATAAATTATCAGAACAAATATCATTAATCCAATAAACTGCATCTCATTCCTTCATTTCTAAATTTTTAAATATTTACTGTCGTCTATCCCGTTTTCAATTTCTTTTAGAACCTGTGATACATGATCCCTGTTATCGGGGTTCAGACCTTCTATGTTGACTATAAGAAGAGGGCACTCCCTAAAGTGATCAAAAAAATACATGTACGCTTTGTTCAAGCCCTCAACATAGGCTTCATTTATCTCCTTTTCAAATACCCGTTTTCTTTTTTTTATATTTTCATAAAGCAGAGTTGAGTCGGGGGCGTGAAGATATACTACTACATCCGGAGTGTGAATATTAGGGTTCATCACCTTTAGTATCTGATTGTACAGCGCAAGATTTTTGTCGTCGAGATTGAAGGATGCATATATCTGATCTTTGTTGAAAATGTAGTTTGTAACAATATTCTGACAGAAAAGGTCCCCGAAAGGCATTTCTATCTGCTGCTGATAACGCATCGTAAGAAAGAAAAGCTGTAGCGGCAGGGCGAATTTGTCCGGATTCTGATAAAAATCGATCAGGAAAGGATTATTGGAATAATCGTCCCTTTCAAATTTGGCGTTCAGTTTTTCGGATATTTTCTTCGCGAGAAGAGTTTTACCGCTTCCCATTACTCCTTCAACTGCAATATATATCTGATTCATGTTAAATTTCATTCCATTTTCCCCGCAATTCTTACTTCCGATCTGTCTTTGCATTCCGAAAGCACTGTTACAATAGTTTTGCCTGTAAGAGGATCTTTGAGCTCCGGTTCTATCTCGCAGGCGGGTACAAGCACGAATTTCCTGCTTTTGTATTCAGGATGAGGCACAGTAAGATCTGTGCTTCTGATCATCATATCTCCGGCGAGAATTATGTCTATGTCTATCGTTCTCGGACCGTACTTCAGTACCCTGACCCTTTCCATCGAGTCTTCGATAGAGCTTATAACTGATAAAAGCTCTCCGGGTTCCCCGTCAAACCGTCCTGATACCGCAATGTTTAGAAAATCGTCCTGATCTTTGAAGTGAACAGGTTCGGTAACATAAATTGAAGATACCTTTTCAGTCAGAAAAGCTTTCTCTTTCAAAGCCCTCACGGCATTCTCTATGTTTTTTCTGCTGTCCCCCATGTTGCTTCCGATGGAAAGCAGGATCTTTCCGTTCATCCGACACTCCGTTCGCCTTTCAGTTTCTCTTTTCATAATATAAGCATTTAAAAAGGATTTATAAAGAAGTTTTGAAAGAAAATTTAGGCAAATTAACAATTGATATAACGGTAAAATTTGCGTATTTTTAAAGCTATGGAAAAAATCATGGTTTTCATACTCGTTACGGCAGTAATTCTTTGCGCAGATTGCGGCGGATGTGAAAAACAAAAATATTATACCGATTCCGCTGTATTTGAAACTGATTCAGGAACGATCGTTTTCACTTTCTTTGAAAAAGAAGCGCCTTCTCATGTTGACAATTTCAAGAAACTCGTCCGTTCGGGGTATTATGACGGCAAGATCTTCCACAGGGTCATAAAAGATTTTGTGATCCAGGCCGGAAGAGATTCATCTACTGCCTACTCTTCGATAGATCCCGAGATAGAGAAGATACATTTCAGAGGTGCATTGGCGGCTGCAAGAATGGGAGATGACATAAATCCGGCAAGGAGATCTGACGGCTATGAATTTTATATAAGCCTGAAGCCCCTTCCTGATCTTGACGGCAAATACACCGTTTTCGGCAGAACAGCCGAAGGATTTGAAACCGTGCGCAGGATCTCAGAAGCACAGACTGACGGAACAGACAGGCCGGTAAGTGAAATCTATATTAAAAAGGCATACCTCGACACTTTTTTTGATAAGGAAAAATACGAGTACTATACAAAAACATCCGGAGCAGCCCCAGATGAAAAATAAAGCTGATAAAAATAATTCTGTAAAAAAATATTCCTCCGCGGCGGTCATATCGGTCGTACTTGTTTCCGCTGTGCTTCTTACGGGTTTTCTTATCTTTGATAAAGTTATCATGCCTGAATATTCCAGAACAGGTCAGGAATTTCCCGTTCCGGATATAACCGGATATGATATAGAGAGAGCAAAAGAAATTCTGGAAGCTGAAGGTTTCGTGATGTCTGAAGAGATAACCGAGAAAACTGATTATGACAATCCTGCGGGAAGGATCCTAGTTCAGTATCCCAAAGCAGGTGCGAACTGCAAGCTGGGAAGAAATATATTCGTGACCGTTTCTACGGGAGCTCTGCCTGTTTCGGTACCTAAGCTGATCGGGCTTTCACCACAGGATGCGAAATACAGGATCTCGGAATCAAGGCTTTATCTCGACAGTATTCTGTATGAATTCAGCACACAGTTCCCGGAAGGTGTGGTAATGGGTCAGTCACTTGTCGTAAATGACAGCGCAGCTATCGGCGACAGCATTTATATTGTGGTGAGCGTAGGAAGGCATCCCACTGAATTCATCATACCTGAAGTTAAGGGAAAACTTCTCGACATAGCGGCTGAAGAACTAAATAAAGGCGGATTTAAAATATCGGAGATAGTTTACATGAAGAACGAGGACTATCTTCCATACACAGTCCTTGACCAGAGGCCGGACCCGGGAGAGATAGTCTTTCAGGGTGCAGAAGTGAGACTTCTCGTTTCCACTTTAACAGAACCTGCAGATTCAGACAGCACCGAAGCTAAAGAAAAAGCGGAAAGATTCCATGAATAACATGACAAAAAGAGTAATAGTGGCGATCATTGCCGCGCCCGTCATACTCTATCTGCCGTTTATAGGCATCAACTATTTCGCTGCTTTTATTTTTATAATTTCTTTTCTCGCGTCAAAAGAAACACTTTCCTTTTACAAAACCAAACATATCAGGCTTAACGGACTTTCACCTTTTATAGTTTCTGTAATACCCGTAGTCTTTCTGACGGGCGGATTTGAAACTGCGGCTGAGTATTCTGTACTTTCGGCTTTTGTTCTTTTTACTCTGGAAATATTCAGGGGAAAAGAAAAATCCTCCTACATTATCTCAGCTTACCTGTTGATGATAGTTTACTGCGGGATCTTTCCGTCACTTCTGATAGATGTTATAGTAATGACATCGCCATTGTTTTTCATCTTTATTTACAGTGTTATAATCGCTACCGATACTTTTGCATACTTCGGAGGCCTTACCTGCTCAAAACTTTTCAGGACACATAAGCTTCTTGAAAGACTTAGCCCCAAAAAAACTGTAGAGGGAGCACTTTTTGGTCTTATTTTTGCCGTTTTAACAGGTTATCTCATAGCCGGATATACCGAACTCGGGAAAATTATTTCAGTGCAGAACGCCGTCATACTTTCAGCTCTGATATCCATATTCGGACAGACAGGCGACCTTTTCGAATCAATGATAAAGAGAGATTTCAAGATCAAGGATTCATCGAACATCATACCCGGCCACGGCGGAATACTCGACAGGTTCGACAGCCTGATCTTCGTGTCTCCGGCAGTCTATTTATATATTAAATATTTCATAAATTAGGGAGGATCATGGAAGGTCTCGAATTAACCAAAAGAATAACCGAACTCGCCGAAGACAAAAAAGCTCTTGATATCGTTGTCGTCGATCTTAACGGCATAAGCTCAAGTTTCGATTATTTCGTAATAATGACAGGATCTGTCGATCAGCATGTAAGGGCTCTTTCGGATCATATCAGAAAAGAACTCTCGAAAGAGGGAGTGAAGCCGGTCGGATTCGAAGGACAGTCGAATTTAAGATGGGTTTTACTGGATTTTGTGGATGTTGTAGTTCATATCTTCGACCCGGAAACCAGAGCTTTCTATAATCTTGAAGGAATGTGGAAAGACGCAAAGATCGAAAGGAAGGAAAGCTGATGTCGATTATAATTGATATTGGAAACACTCACTCAAAGATCGTAAAGATCGTAAGCGGTGAACTTGTAGAATCTGCTGTTTTTTCGACCCGATCCATACCAGAATGGGCACTAAAAGAGTCTGCCGGAAGGGATGTAATGATTGTTTCAGTGGTACCGTCAAAAACAAAAGAGGCAGAAAAGGCTGTGAAAAAGCTGACCGGAAATGACCCTTATGTTTTGTGTCATGATCATTTCAGGAATATAAAAAGCAAGTATCTTGACATAAACGAACTCGGTTTAGACAGACTCTGCAACATTGCTTATGCCGTCAAATTCCATAAGAGGAATACCGTCGTGATAGATCTAGGATCCGCAGTGACCTTTGAAATAATAAACGGAAGAAGCGAATTTGAAGGAGGAATGATACTTCCCGGTTTGAAACTTCAGTACGAAGCCCTTGCTAAAAATACTGCTCTGCTGCCTGACCTTAAGCCGGGATCGGTAAATTATTTCATAGGCAGATCTACAGCTGAATGCATCCGTTCGGGAGTTCAGCACGGAATAGCGGCAGTATGCAATGATTTTGTAAGAGAGTTCAAAGAAAGGATCTCATCACGGCTGACAGTAGTCCTTTCGGGGGGGGATGCCGAACTAATGGGAACACTTGTCGATTTTGATCACATTATCGAGAAACACACAGTACCGCTCGGAGCACTGGAAATCCATAAGATGTATTTGAAAAATGAAGCTCATTAATCTTCTGATATTTCTTTTATTTTCCTATGTATCATTTCCTCAACAGATGCTCAGGATACATAATGCCGATCTTTTAAAGCAGAATCCTCTTGGCGGCAGGATCATCTACGGAAATGTTGATATCGAATACGATGTTTACCGTATAAAGTGCGACAGCGCAGTTGTAAACAAAGATCTGACAAATGCCAGACTATTCAAAAATATTCAGTTCAGCGATACTTCCAGAACTATTTTCTGCGAAAATGCAACACTTTCGGAGACTCCTTCGGGCAGGATGGCTTTCTTAAGAGATAATGTCCGGCTTTCGGAAAAAGATGTGCATATTACTGGAAAAGAGGCGATCTTGAACGAAGCCGGTAAAAGAATTACGGTATCTGATTCTGTAATAGCTCAATATTACGAATATCCTTCGATCCTGTTTTGCAGCGAACTGAACTATGACACCGAGAACAGCATCGTGTCATCCCGGTCCGCCGACAGCGTTCTTTATGCCGATTCTCTTCGTTATTACAGGCTTTACACCAAAATAATTTCTTATAGAACAGATACTCAGGAACTCAATATTTCAAATAAATTCGATCTCTACACCAAAGAATTCGTTACACCTTTTGAAAACTGGAAAGATACTGAGCCTTCGGATATCGACAGAAAATCAAAAGAAACTGAATTTTCAAAAGAGGCATTTTTTTCCGCAGGAAGCGGAGATTTCTTCTTTGACCCGCTCGAGATCACGACCACACGCAACTGCAGCTTTACCCGGATCGACAGAACAGAAAACGATACTGTATTTTTTGACGCTGACAGGATAAGATATACGGGAACAGAAAAATCGGGGACTGCCTCGGGAAATGTAAATATCCGGAATAAAAGCCTTCTTATTAATTCAGGTTCGGCAGATTATTTTGAGAACGAAAAACTTGTAAAATTCCACGATGCTCCTGTGATAACTTATGAAGCGCACAATATAACCGGAGATTCAGTGAATTTATACATCGGAGCTGACGGTTTTTATCCGGAAAAAGGAACCATTTACGGAGATCCGCTGTACACATCCGTGCCGGATGATAAATTTCCTGACGAGAAAAATATTCTCAAAGGCAAACTGATGAACCTCTGGTTTCTAAACAAAGAAATTTCCAAAATAATTGTTTCAAAAGAAGCAGAAGCTTTGTATTTTGTAAGAGGGGATAAAAATAATACTTCGGAGGCGTCAAATTACCTTCTCGGAGATATTCTGACGATAGATTTTGATAATGGTGATATTAAGAACGCTTCGATCGAGGGCGGTAGCGAAGGCATTTACTACCCGGAAAGATTAAAGCTGAATGCTTTGAATAAAATAGAGAAATGAAGCTATGGAACAGATGTTAAAAGCCGAAGAGCTTAAAAAAATATACGGTAAAAAGGAAGTCGTAAGTTCTGTTTCGATCGAACTGAAAAAAGGCGAGATAGTCGGACTCTTAGGACCGAACGGGGCAGGAAAAACAACAACCTTCTACATGCTTACAGGAATGATCAAACCGAATGCCGGAAGGGTTTTTCTGAACGGGAAAGATGTTGCCAGGATGCCGATGTATAAAAGGGCGAGGAACGGACTCGGATACCTTCCTCAGGAAGCTTCCGTTTTCAGAAAACTTACAGTCGAAGATAATATAATGGCCATACTTCAGAGAGTCGAAAAGGATAAGAACAAGAGAAAAGAAAGGCTCGAAACACTTCTCGACGAGCTCAAGATAAAGCACATTAGAAAAAGTAAAGGTTATTCTTTAAGCGGAGGTGAAAGAAGAAGGGTCGAGATAACCAGATCTCTCGTCACCAATCCTGATTTCATATTACTTGACGAACCCTTCGCAGGCGTAGATCCCGTCACGATAGAATCTATACAGTCCATAGTGGTCGGTCTAAAAAAGAAAGGGATCGGTGTTCTGATAACTGATCACAATGTTTATGAAACCTTAAAAATAACGGACAGGGCATACATTTTATTTGGCGGCAGAATAATGATAGAGGGATCATCGGAGTTTTTGGCAAGCGATCCCAATGCCAGAAAGATGTACCTGGGAGAGAATTTCAAACTCCACCGTCCCGAAACCGAACTGGGGTGATATCATGCTGAAACAGACACTAAAAACAAATATGAAGCTCGAGACAAAGCTTGAACCGGCAGTTATTTTGAGGTCCGCTCTTCTCGAACTCCCCGTTCTTCAGCTTGAGGAAAGAATACAGGAAGAACTGGAGGATAATCCGTTCCTGGAAGGCGGAGACGGACTTGAAACAGAAAATCCGGATGAGGAAAAGAAAGAAAGTGACAAAGAGGAAAAGGATTTCATTGAACTGGTAAGGACTTTTTCCGATTACGATGAGGATTATCCCGAACAGTACGGCGGCGATGAGGAGGATGAAAGGGAATTCCAGCAGGCCGCGGAAAGAAGTCTCAGGGATTCGCTTCACGAACAGGCTCAGGAAGTTTTTTTCGGACAGACTGAAACTGATATCTCCGCTTATATAATAGATAATCTTGACGAAGACGGTTTCTTTAAAGTAGATATCGAGCTTGTAAAAAGTGAATTTCCCGGAGTTTCCGAAAAAACCATACTCAGGATATTAAAAACGATCCAGAGATTTGAACCCGTGGGAATAGCCTCAAGAAATACTCGCGAATGCCTGATAGTGCAGCTGCTTTCAAGAGAACTCTATCTCGAAGACACCCACATAGTTCTGCGTGACCATTATGACGATCTTGTGAACAAAAGGTATTCCGTGATCATGAAACAGACAGGTATTTCACATGAACAGATGCAGGAGGTCGTGGACGAGATAAGGTCGCTGAACCCCAAACCCGGATCTTCGAAAGTGAATGAACTATGGGAAAGCTCTGACGAGAACACAGGATTAACACCTGATTTTATAATCAAGGAGGTTGACGGAAAAATAGAGGTCATACTCAACAATTCATCAGTTCCGAACCTTCACATAAACAAGAAATTCGAGCAGATATACATGTCAAACAATCCCGAACCCGGAGCAAAGGACTATGTAAGAAAAAAGATCGAATCCGCAAAATGGTTCGTCAATGCTGTTCACCAGCGCAGAGACACCCTCAAAAGGGTAATGGAATCTATCGTGAAACTTCAGAGGGAGTTCTTTCTATACGGACCCGACAGGCTCAAGCCGATGATCTTGAAAGATGTGGCCGACGATATCGAAATGGATATAGCTACGATCTCAAGAGCGACAAAAGACAAATATGCCGATACAGAATTCGGAGTTTACGAACTCAAATATTTTTTTTCGGAAAGATCGCACACTTCTGACGGCGATGATGTTTCAACAAGAATAATAAAGGAGAGGATCAGAGACATAATCACCCTTGAAGACAAGCGTAAGCCGCTATCTGACCAGATCATCTCCGACATGCTCACAGAAGAAGGTTACACCGCAGCCCGGCGCACCGTCCAGAAATACCGCGAACAGATGAACTTTCCGCCTGCGAGACTTAGAAAGGAACTATGATTGATCTATCTCATTTCATCAAATATTCAATACTTAATTTACGAAAAAAGTAATGACTGAAACTAAGATAAATACTGATATTGCTGAAGGAATCGAGCATGATATTGAAAAGGCTGCGAAATTCATTCGTGAAGGAAAGCTCGTCGCTTTTCCGACTGAGACCGTTTACGGACTGGGCGCAAATGCTTTAGATCCTTTTGCGGTAGCTGCTATATTTGAACTTAAAGAACGCCCGTCCTTTGACCCTCTGATAGTCCATATTGCGGATTTTGATCAGCTCTTGGAACTGACATCCGAAATTGATGACAGAGTACGAATGGTCGCGGAAAGGTTCTGGCCGGGTCCTCTTACTCTGATCCTGCCGAAAAGCAGCATGGTTCCCGACATTGTTACTTCAGGATTACCTACAGTGGGAATACGAATGCCGGACAACCCCGTAGCACTTGAGCTGATCAGGCGATCTGGATGCCCGGTCGCAGCACCTAGTGCAAATAAGTTCGGCCGTATCAGCCCAACTTCCGCAAGTCATGTAAGAAAACAGCTTCCCGATGCGGATTATATTCTCGACGGAGGAAAAACCACTGTCGGCATCGAGTCCACTATTATCAAATTCACTAAAGCAGGTTTTCAAATACTCAGGAACGGGATTATAACTAAAGAAGATATCGAGAGAATAATACCTTTTGATCCTGAGCCCGTTAAAGAAGATCTGACAGCTCCCGGCATGATGAAATCCCATTACAGCCCGGTTAAAAGGATTATTATCGCTGACGATCCTGACACAATACCAGACAGATCAAGAGCGGGACTTATTTCGTTCACAGGTGATCTTGAGAACGGTTACCGTAAAATTATCAGAGTGTCTGAAAGAAGTGACCTTAAAGATTACGCAGTGAACATGTTCGAAGCAATGCATTCATTAGAGGATGACGAAGAAATTGAACTCATTGTAGCAGAACCTGTGTGTGAGACCGGGATCGGTAAAGCTATAATGGACAGACTCAGGAAAGCAGCGTACAACTGGAAAAGTTCCCTATTTTAAAACCTCTTTACTTTGCCGTGACAGTATGGGGTTGTACCTTTCTCTTCGTAATAGTCCTGATGATAATCTTCCGCCCTGTAAAATTCTGAAGCTTTA
>JAFGUL010000135.1 GCA_016938535.1 Candidatus Delongbacteria bacterium | reverse complement strand
TCTCGTTAAATTCGACCGAATGTATCCTGTCAAGCTCAGATATAAGATCCTTCTTCTCCCTTTCGAAATCTCTCAAACCTTTATTCTCCGTAATATCCTCTAGATAAACCACATGATATCCGTAAACAGTTTTAAAAGGCTCAGAAATCTCACCTTTCTCCATGCCTGACAGCTTTTCTCTGAATTCTTTTACAAGATCATGAAGGAACACAGTACCGAGCTTTCCTCCTTCAACTCCTGTTTTAATGTCGTCTGAATATTTTTTGGCCAGATTCTCAAAATTCTCTCCGTTCGTTATTCTTTCGTATATCGAATCTATTTTGGCTTTTGCGGTGCTTTCACCGTGCTTTTTTGTATCTATCAGTATATGCTTGGGGGAGTATCTGAACTTTTTACTCCCGTAATGAGCCTTTATGTCCTCTTCGTTATATATCTTGCTCCTTACGCTGTCCGGGATAAGGCCGTTTATTATCGAGTATTCGTAAAGTCTTTTGTTATATTCATTTCTCACTGCTTCAAGAGTATCGATCTTTTCCTTTGAAACAAGGTCAATTATGATCTTTCTGTAAGCCATCTGCCTGAGGTAATCTCTTCTCTGGTCAATTGAGCTGGAAACCGCTTTATCAAAATCGTTCTTAAAAACATTCTCCAGCATGGACTTTTCGAACTCAGAGACCGTAATATTTCCCGTATTCAGCTCAGCTGCGATTTCTTTCCCGTTCTCATCTTTGCATGATGTTAACATGATGACGAGTGATATTAGTAAGACCGATATTTTTTTCATTTCTGCTTCTGCTCCTTAAGCTCGTTATACATACATTTTAAAAAACTTTGACAATATAGTCCAAGCTTATACAAATATCAACACAAAAAGTTGCGATAAAAAACAAAATATCATCTTGCGGTCAGAGTTCTGTTGAAAACGGGGGATTCTACGGAAAACTCTTCAGGGTCGGCGCAGAAGAAACCGTTTCTTATGAACTGATACCTGGCTGAAGGTTTAATATTGTCTGCGACAGAGCTTTCGATCTTGCAGTTGTTAAGTATTTTTACAGATTCGGGATTTACGAGCAAATTAATATCAGCATCCTTCACTTCAAGCGGATTCTCTACGCTGAAAAGCCTGTCATACAGCCTAACTGTACAGTCTGTGCTGTTCTTTTGCGAAAGCCAGTGGATAATTCCTTTAACTTTCTTACCTTCAGCTTTCATCTCCTTCTTGCTGTCCGGCAGATATTCGCATAATATTTCTGAAATTTCACCGTCATCGTTCTTTACAGCTGAAAGACATTTGATAATGTAAGCTTTTCTCAGCTTTACATAATTTCCCGGTCTCAGCCTGAAAAAATCGGGATCTTCATCATCTGTGTAATCACTTCTCTCTACAAAAAGATGTCCTGTAAAAGCTACTTTCCTGATCGTATTAGTTTCTGAGTTAGGAAGTGTATCCATCTCAACTTCCTCTTTAGCACCTTCAGGATAATTAACTATCGTGAGCTTGACAGGATCAAGAACCGCCATAACATGAGGACTGCTGTTCTTGAGATTCTCCCTGATATAAAACTCAAAATTCCCGACATCGATAAGACTGTCTTTTTTGCTCACACCCACGCTCTTCATAAATTCAATTATTGATTCAGGGGGTACTCCTCTTCTCCGTAAGCCGCAAAGTGTCGGCATCCGCGGATCATCCCAGCCTTCAACAATATTTCGGTCCACGAGATTTTTCAAAAATCTCTTGCTCGTTATGGTATATGTCAGGTTCAGTCTTGCGAATTCGATCTGGCGTGAAGGGTATATTTCAAGTTTTTCAATAAACCATTCATAAAGCGGTCTGTGATTCTCAAAAGAAATGTCGCATAGGGAATGACTTATTTTCTCTATCGAATCTGACTGTCCGTGCGTGAAATCGTATGAAGGATAAATAACCCATTTGCTGCCTGTTCTATGGTGACTCTTCTTTAAAATCCTGTACATTACAGGATCGCGCATATTAATATTCGGACTGGACATATCGATCTTTGCCCTAAGAACTTTTGATCCCTCTTCGAATTCACCTTCACGCATTCTTCTGAACAGATCGAGATTTTCATCAACGCTTCTCTCTCTGTACGGGCTGTTCTTACCCGGTTCTGTAAGATTACCTCTGTATGTTTTCATTTCATCCTGGCTCAGGTCACACACATAAGCGAGGCCCTTATTAATTAGTTTCACTGCGTATTCATAGAGTGTTTCAAAATAATCTGATGCGTAATAAAGTCTATCTTCCCAGTCGTAACCGAGCCATTTTATATCTTTTTTTATCGCTTCTTCATACTCAGTGTCTTCTTTTACAGGATTTGTATCATCGAATCTGAGATTATATATACCGCCGAATTCCTTTGCTGTCTCATAATTTATTACTATTGCTTTTGCGTGACCGATATGCAGATATCCGTTCGGTTCGGGAGGAAATCTTGTATGCACCTGAGACACTTTTCCCGACTTAAGGTCCTCCTCTATGAATGTTCTGATAAAATTCGAACCCAGTCCTGTTTCGGTTTTTTCGTTATTTTCCAAAAAACTCACCTCATCATTTTTTTTGTTAAATATACCTGAATTATCCGTTTTAATCAATTCAAAAAATGAAATATTTTCTGTGCAGAAAACATTTGCAGAAGTTCGGCAATTTACTTAAATTACTTTTTCGTTTTGAGTTTATAAAATTCCGGAGTTTTTCTTATGAAGTTTTTTCAGTTATCAGTCCTTATTCTTACAGTTTTCACATTTTCTGTAAATGCAGAAACTACGATGGGCGGAGAGTTATTCTATTTTAATCAGCCGGGAGCCAGAAGCGAAGCTATGGGAAAAGGCGGGGTCGTTACGCCTGACGGTGTGTTTTCCGTCTTCTCTAATCCTTCTCTTATCCCCAGGTTTGAAAAATTTTGCGTGTCTGCTTCAAAATCTTCGCCTCTCGGTACTCTGGACGATGCTGAATACAGTTTTATAGGGGCAGGCGGCTCATTAAGCGGAAAACTCGGATTAGCTCTTACAATGAACGAACTGTCATACGGTGAAGATATCGGGTTTTTCAGTGCCGACTCGTCCGCGGGGGCTGATTTTGAACCTTATATTACGAACTATTCTCTGGCTTTCGCATTCAGACCAAACAGACTCCTTTCAATGGGATTTGCAGGTAACATATACGAACTGAACCGTTTCGACGGGACAGGGGAAAAGAAGGAAAGTGTTTTCAGCCTTGATCTCGGTATCAACACTATTGTAAATATGTCCAAGAATTCTTCCTTAAGACAAAAGTCAAGCATAGGCGTGGCTTTAAAAAATGTTTATTCTCAAAAGATCGGGGAAGATGAACTGCCTTCAATTCTTTCTGCCGGTATCGAATATGCGGCAATACCTATGATAAGAAATCCCTTCAGCTCGAATATCTGGCTTTTGATCTTCACACTGAACGGAGAATATCAGAATTCAATAAATGACGACCATTCAAGGTTTTCCGGAGGATTAGAAGCCTTGATATCAGAAACTGTCGCAGTCAGATGCGGTTACTACCGGGACGATTTTGGAGATTATGATTTCAGTGAATTTACTTACGGTTTCGGGCTCTCTCTTCCGCTTTACAGGCTTGAAGAAATTGAACTGCCTTTCAATGTGAGCTTAAGTTATACCAGCCTTCCCTACCCTGAGATCACAAAAGATCCCGCGTACGATCCTGACGATCTGAGCAGCTACAGCATTACGGTTGCATGGATGAGCAAGAGAGACTATTAGTATATCTAAAGTTTGTTAAACCAGCTGTTTTTATTTTTCCTGACTTCGGAAGAAGCATAGATTTTATAATCATTAAAATAGCTTGTCTGTCCGTCATAGACAGTGATTATTGCTGCATTGTATGAGAGTTTGTCTGAATTGCTTCCTGTAATAAATTCAGCCGATCTTTTCCTGCCGGCATCGGTCATTCCTTCGGAAAGAAATGATTTTATCCTGTTTGAGCATAGTCTGACATCTCCTGAAATTTCGATCACCGTCTCGCTCTCAGATTTTCTTACCTCATTCCCTTCAAAACTGAAATCAGTGGAAGTGAGCCTTATAAATTTTACTTCTCGCGGACGGTCATACAGGGAGTCCAGCAGATTACCTATGTTCATCCTTTGCG
>JAFGUL010000019.1 GCA_016938535.1 Candidatus Delongbacteria bacterium | reverse complement strand
GCTGCTGCCTCTTTCAAATTTGTTTTATATCATACTCCTCTTCATACTCGTTCTAGTTCTTGTTGCCGGATCAGAGAAAATGGGCGCTAAAAGGTGGATCGAATTTGGTTATCTGCAGTTCCAGCCGTCCGAGATCGGAAAGTTCCTTCTCATATGCACTCTGGCGAGATATTTTAGTGCCGGAAGAATTCAGTGGAACGATAAAAAAGTAATTGCCACCGGATTGCTGATCGCTGCAATTCCTTCTTATCTGATTCTTAAACAGCCGGACCTTGGTTCTGCCGTGATATACATGATCATATTTCTTTCTGTAATTTATGCGGCGGGACTTCCGGGATTTTATCTCTTCAATATATCCGCGATGTTCTTTTTTATTTTTGCGGGAGCTCTCGGGATACAGCTTTTTATCAGTGCTCTAATAATCTACGGACTGATCGTTTTCAAGCTCTCAAAAAGATACTATAATTCGATAATTCTTTTTCTTTGTGCGATAGGAGTATCTTTAAGTTCAAATGTATTGTGGAACAATTTGAAACCTTATCAGAGAACCAGACTCCTGACATTTATTGATCCTGAAAAATTTTCGAGGGAAGGCGGATGGCAGGTCGTACAATCGAAAACGGCAGTTTTCAACGGCAAATTTACCGGTATGGGATTTTTACAGGGCAGTCAGACCCAGCTGAGGTTCCTGCCGGAAGGTCATAATGATTTTATATTCAGCGTTATAGCAGAAGAATTCGGCATAATAGGTATATTACTGCTTCTGTCGGCTTTTTCATACCTGTTTTTCCGATTAGCTAAGACGGTTTCAAAAACTGGAAGCCGATATCTTTATCTCATGGGGTCGGGAATAACAGCGCTTATCGTTTTCCAGACCGTCCTAAACATTTCAATAAGCGTCGGTTTAATGCCTGTCACCGGACTGCCTCTTCCTTTTGTAAGCTACGGAGGTACTTCTCTGATTATAAACATGTTTATGGTGGGGATCGTCATGTCGCTTGGAAAATATAAAAAAAACATTTGAACGGAGTTTCTCATGAAGAAAATAGTATTATTCGAAGATGCAGGCTACAAAAACTTTGTTCCGCTGGTTAAAACGAGACCTTTATTTGAACTCAGGAACGGTATTTTCAGCATAAGGGAGAGATTTGAAAGAATATTCGGAGACTATGAGATCTATTATTTTTACAGAAAGAACTTTGATCCGATCATGAAGAAGATGGGTTT
>JAFGUL010000018.1 GCA_016938535.1 Candidatus Delongbacteria bacterium | reverse complement strand
ACTTATTAATTCGGGGATTGACGGAATTGAGACCATTCACTCTTCTTACGATGAGGGAACGGCTGGATTTCTTGATTCTCTCAGTAAAGAAAGAGGACTGCTCAGGTCCGGCGGAAGTGACTGTCACGGTAAAAGAAAGCTCGGAAAAAAGCTGATGGGTCAGTATTTTATTCCTTATTCATACATTGAAGCGATGAAGAAAAAACTGTCAGGAGAGACAAAATGAAAATATGCGTTCTCGGAGCGGGAGCATGGGGTCTGGCGATAGCTGATCTGCTTTCGTCAAAGAAATATGTTGTAAGCGTATGGGAATTCGATGAAAATGTGTGCAGACTGCTCGATAAGGAAAGAAAGATCTTTTCAAAACTTCCCGGCTACAAGATCCCTGATGAGATATTATTTTCTAATGATTTACTTAAACTTGTATCTGAAGCAGAAATGATTGTGAATGCTGTACCGACACAGTTCATAAGAACATATTTTGACAAAATAAAAGATATTGATTTTTCGGATAAGATAGTTGTAAATGTTTCGAAAGGTATGGAAGTATCCTCCGGCAAGGATATCAGAGAGATGTTTATTGATCAGTTTGACACGATAACCGATGATAATTTCGTTATAGTTGCAGGACCTTCGTTTGCGATCGAGGTAGCACTGAACAAAACTCCTACCGCGGTAGTTGCAGCCTGCAGAAATCTTGAGACGGCTAACAGAGTGAGAGATATTTTTTCGAATGAATATTTCAGAGTTTATTCGAATGATGATGTGATAGGAGTAGAAATCGGCGGAAGTATCAAGAATATTCTGGCCATCTCAGCAGGTGTGATCGACGGTTTGGGACTTGGTAATAATACTAAGGCTGCTCTGCTGACAAGAGGTCTTGCTGAAATGATCAGATTCGGAACTGAAATGGGAGCAAAGAGGGAAACATTTTCGGGTTTATCAGGAATAGGCGACATGATACTTACATGTAATTCTAGTCTTTCAAGGAACTGGCAGGTTGGAAACAGGCTTGCAAAAGGAGAAAAACTCGAGTCGGTCATCAAAAGTATGAATATGGTAGCTGAAGGTGTGGAAACATGCAGGGTCGTCAACAGAATAGCCATAGAAAAAAACATATCGATGCCTATAGTATCTATGGTACACGAAGTACTTTTCGGCGGTGTGGAGATCAGAAATGCCATAACCGAACTTATGACACGCGAAAAGAAAGTAGAGGATTAATGGCGGGAAAATTATATATAGTTTCAACTCCGATAGGTAATTACGGGGATATGACCTACAGGGCTGTAGAAACCCTGAGATCCGTCGATCTGATAGCCTGTGAAGATACAAGAAAGACCGGCATACTGCTAAAGCATTTTGGAATTGAGTCGAAACTTTTCAGCTACCATGATCATAACGAAAATTTCAAGACTGCAGTTCTTATTGAAAAATTACTCACCGGGGAAAAAATAGCTGTTGTTTCGGATGCCGGAACACCCTGTATTTCCGATCCCGGTTTCAGGATCGTCAGAGCTGCAAGAGAAAAAGAGATCGAAATAATCGGAGTACCGGGAGCGACAGCTTTCGTAAATGCGCTCGTTATATCGGGGATGCCCACCGACAGCTTTGTCTTTGAAGGATTTTTACCTCATAAAAAAGGAAGGCAGACCAAACTGAAGATGATCGCTGAAGAAAAACGAACAGTGATCTTATATGAATCAGTCCACAGAATAATTAAGCTTCTCGAACAGCTGACAGAACTGATACCCGAACGGAATATCTGTGTATTGCGCGAAATGACAAAGATTTACGAGGAACATTCCTGCGGTCTTCCTTCTGATGTACTCAAAGTATTTAACGAAAAAATTCCAAAAGGCGAATTTGCAGTAGTTATTGAAGGGAAGAGATCATGAATTACGGAAAACTTTACACGGTCGCGATCCCGATAGGGAACAGGGCTGACATATCTGAAAGGGCTCTGGAAGTACTGAAAAGTGTTGATGTTATCATTACGGAGGAAGAATCTGCTGTCAGAAGCCTTTTTGCTGTCCACAAATTCAAAAAAGAGTATTATGTATTTAACGAGCACAATGAGGATAGAGATGCATTATTCGTTCTGGATTTTATGCTTAAAGGAGAGAACTGTGCTCTGATCTCAGACTGCGGAACGCCTGTTTTTGCTGATCCCGGCAGAGTTCTTCTGCAGCACTGTTATTCCAGAAATATAAAAGTCATTCCTGTTCCGGGACCTTCAGCTTTGATGACGCTGCTCTCTCTCTCTCCTATTGATATCAGGAAATTTCTTTTCGCCGGATTTATTCAGAAAACCAAAAAGGAGAGAATATCCGAGCTTAAGAAACTTAAAAATCTAAATCTTCCCGTCGTTCTGATGGATACTCCGTACAGACTTTTGGATTTGATGGAGGATATTTCAGAGATTTTCTCAGAAAAAAAAATCCTTTTTATATATAAGGCCACTATGCCTGAGGAGACCGTCCTGTACGATCATGCTGCAGTGATATACAAATACTGCATTGCACATGATCTCAAAGGCGAGTTTATGATACTTGCAGAAAACTGATTTTTTTTCTTGCTATGACACTATTTGGCATACCTCTATTAGTATATTGCTTCCATAAGTAATAAAAAGGGAGGCAAACCATGAACAGAACAGCAGAAAGAAATGCGTACATTAAGGTGATTAGCAACCGCAGTATCTCCGGTCAGATGATTGTACTGCCCGGCGGATTTGTTAGAAAACCGCCGATCGAGCAGGAAAAGGAGATCCTGAATATCTGCAGAAAACATTTATATGAGAACGGAGACCCCAGGGGAAATTCATCAGAAAGAATTTCATCTTACAGATATTATTTTTCCTCCGATGATTTTCTGGACTACAGAGTTGAAGAAATTGAAGCTCTTGCCTGAAAACTGATCTGTTCTTAGCGGACAAATATTTTTTAATTTTATATAGAATTTTACGCTGAGGTTTGTTATATTTAGAGCTTTAGAATATAAGCGGAAATTCTTTATGAAAAAAATGGATATTGACTTTGTAAGAAGCGAAATAATAGGCGATTGTTCAGTTTATGACACTCCGTTCGGTAAAAGAAACCTTTTTTATGCGGATTATACTGCATCGGGAAGAAATCTGAGATTTATCGAGGACAAGCTGATAGAAATAGAGAAATCTTACGCTAATACGCATACAACTGACGATTATTCAGGCAGATGCCTCACTGATCTTTTGCACGGTGCGGAAAAAAGAATAAAACATCTGACCGGCGCAACGGACGAATATAAAATAATATCGGTCGGGTCCGGTTCAACAGGTGCGTTAAAAAGGCTTCAGGAGATATTGGGAATATATATTCCGCCGCATACCAGGGACAGAATATTCTCTTCGATAAAAGGTTTGAACTGCAGAGACTGTACAGTAATTGATAAGATCAACATAGACAGACCTGTTGTATTTATAGGACCATATGAACACCATACGAATGAACTGATGTGGCGTGAGGCTTTTGCCGAAATAGTGGTTATCGGTCTCGATCAGTCCGGGGGTATAGATACAGAAATGCTTGAAAGAGAACTGAAGAAAAAGAAATACAGAGACAGGGTGAAATACTGCTCATTCTCGGCAGGATCGAACATAACAGGATTACTGACCGACATTTATAAGCTCGCGGCTGTTGCACACAAATACGACTCGTATATATTTTTCGATTTTGCGGCCACAGCACCTTATGTTGATATAGATATTTTTAAAGACAGTAAGAACTATTTTGACGCAATATTTTTCTCACCCCATAAATTTCTCGGTGGACCCGGAAGCAGCGGGATCCTTATTTTCAGACAAGAACTTTACAGGAAAGATCTTCCGCCCACAACTTCAGGCGGGGGAACTGTTGAATATGTAGGATTTACGGACCAGGACTATACGAATGATATCGAAACTAGAGAGAAAGCCGGGACACCTCCAATTCTGCAGACGATCAAGACAGCTTTTGCCATGGAGGTAAAAAGTAAGATCGGTATAAAAGCCATTGAATTCGCGGAAGATCGGAACAAAAAATTGTTCTTTGACCATTTTACCGGTCATGAGAAGATCGTGATAATCGGTGATCCTGATCCTGAAAAGAGAATTCCTATTATTTCATTCAATATCAGGCATAAGGACAGATTTCTCCATCCCAGACTTGTCACCAGGCTTCTGAGCGATCTTTTCGGGATTCAGTCAAGAGCAGGATGTTCATGCGCGGGACCGTACGGTCACAGACTGCTTCATATTGATAATGACACTTCTCAAAAATACCGTAATCTGATCGTAAATGAGGGAATGTCGGGAATAAAACCCGGATGGGTGAGAGTTAATCTTCATTATGTTTTTACAGAGGATGACATCAGATTCATAATCCGTGCAATCGAATTTATAGCCCAATATGGAGAAAGATTTTTAGACCTATACAGATTCGATCCCCATTCTGCCGAGTGGAAACATAAAGAATTTGAGGAGAAAAGTATTGAGTTCGATCTATTTTCAGATTTTGATATCGGCTGTATAGGTAAAAACGATAATATTGAAAAACTCAGACCCAAATATTTCGCTGAAGCTCTAAAGATAGCTTCAGGTCTTAAGACGCCCGATAACGAAGATTTTGTTAAATACGAAAAAAATATCGAGAATATTAAATATTTTTATCACTGTTTTGAAACAGTCAGGGAGGAAAAATGAAACTGAAAATAGTTGTATTCCTGCTTTTATTAATGTCAGTTGTGAGGGCCCAGAATTATTTTGCGGAAGGCATCGAAGCTTATCAGAGAGGTATGATAAAACAGGCTCTGGAGCTTTTCGAAAAATCAGTCGAGAAGAATCCGAGATTCGCAGAAGGTTATTACAACATGGGAATCTGCTGTGTCAAGCTCGGGGATTACGATCAGGGTATAATCTACTACAATCAGGCGATAATGCTTAAATACGATTATGCAGAGGCTTATCACAACAGAGCTCTGGCCTACAGAAAAAAGGGATATTATACTCATTCGATAGAAAGTTACATTAAGGCTATTGATATAAACCCCAAATATGAGGAGGCATATAACAACCTCGGTTACATATACCATCTGATAGGAGATTATGATGAGGCTATATCGTGTTACAAAACAGCGATCGGTCTGAATCCCAACAAAGCTGATTACTATAATAATCTGGGCACTTCACTATATTCAAAAGGTTTAAATATGGTCGCTATAGAAAATTTTCATAAGGCGATTGAGCTTGACCGGAACCATGCTGATGCGATGTATAATCTCGGCATTGCTTATGAATCACAGAAGAACAGAGCTCAGAATCTGGTATATACGAAGAGATCCGCTAAACTCGGCCATAAAGGAGCGCAGAATTACCTCAGAGAGAAGAAGATCAAATGGTAGAAATTCAGAGTCTGACAAACATATCAGTTAAAGCTGCAAGGTCAGCAGGCCGGATAATGCTTGAAGGCGGAGAATATTCTGTGAGTATGAAATCACCGTCGGATTTTGTAACAGATATCGATATCGAGTGTCAGAATACCATAAAAGAAATTATATCAGGAAGTTTTCCTACCCACAATTTTCTTGCTGAAGAGGACGGCGGGAGTTTTAAAGATACAGACGATCTCTGGATAATAGACCCTCTGGACGGAACTACTAATTTTATTCACGGTCTTTCACACAGCGCAGTTTCGATCGCCTTTTATACAAACGGGGCAGTTCAGACGGGAGTGATCTACGATCCATACAAAGATGAACTGTTTCATGCTGTTAAAGGTCACGGGGCTTATCTTAACGGAAAGAGTATCTCGGTCTCAGGCACAAGTGATATGAAGCAGTCGCTGATAGCTACGGGAATGCCTTTCAGAAGGCATGAAAAGATCCCTGAATATTTTAAAGTTCTTTCTGAAGTTCTAAAAAAGTCTTCTGGCATAAGAAGAATGGGAAGTGCCGCCCTTGATCTGGCTTATACTGCATGCGGGAGATTCGACGGATTTTTTGAAGGCTGGCTTTCCCCATGGGATGTTGCCGCCGGAATTCTTTTAGTTGAGGAAGCAGGCGGAAAGGTCAGGGATTTTTCGGGTAATAATGATTTTTTGAATAACGGCTGTATAATTGCATCCGGCAAGGGCATATTAGATCAGCTGTTCGAAACAGTGAATAAAGTTATGAAGGATGAAAATTAATGTTCGATAAAATCGCCAAATACTATGACCTCATCATGAGCCCTTTTGACTACAGAGAGCTTGTTGACTGTCTTGATGACCTGATCGTTTCATCGGGCGGAAAAAGAACCGACATTCTTGATCTCGGATGCGGTACTTCAGAGGAACTGCTCTATTTTTCCCAGCTCGGATACAGTGTCTCGGGAATTGATCTCAGCCCTGAGATGATAGATATCTCAAAGAATAAAATACCGAACGGGAATTTTATAACCGGAAATATGAAGAAATTTAAAACAGGCAGGAAATTTGATAATGCGATCTCTGTTTTCGATACAGTCAATTATCTAACCAAACCGAAAGAACTTTCAAACTTTTTCGGCTGTGTAAACAGATCACTTAACGACAAAGGGCTTTTTCTTCTCGATTTCAACTCGATATACGGTCTTATAAATGAGTGGGAAGGGGTCAAGATAGAAGAAACTGAGGATTTTTTTATTTCATACGATTCGGAATTTGACATGGATACGCTGATACTTGAATGCAGAATGAAGTTCTTTATCAGAGAAGACGACGGAAGGTTCGTAACCTTTGACGAAACTCATTATGAAAGAGGTTATTCACCCACTGAAATAAAAGAGCTTTTAAAACAAAACGGTTTCAGGACAGTTAAACTACTGCCTTTTTTAAGCAGAAAGCAGACCAGGAACAAGAAGCTTGACAGGTATCAGATCGTAGCGCAAAAAAACGGGGAAATATAAATGATACAGAATTATGAAATGCTCAAGTATATTCTTCCGCCGGTAATAGGTGCGGTAATAGGACTTTTCACGAACTATCTTGCTATAAAGATGCTTTTCAGACCGTTTAAGCCTGTCAGGGTATTCGGGTTCAGGCTTCCGTTCACTCCGGGAGTGATCCCCAAAGAACATGCGAAACTGGCTGAAAAGATAGGCACAACAGTCGGAGATCATCTCGTAACGAATGAATCAATACATGATCTTTTCAGGAAAGAATCAGTCAGATCGAAAATTGACGATGCTCTTGAAAACATGTACGATCAGTTTGGAATACTTTCGTCTTTTATAACTCAGGATATAAAAAAAATGATATCAGAAAAGGTCATTGAAATGATGGATAGAGAACTGCCCGGAGTGATAGCTGAGCTTGATGTCAAAAAAACAGTTACGGAGAAAGTAAGAGAGTTTTCACTGGAAAGACTTGAGGAGATCATACTGAGCGTAACAAAAACACAGCTGGCTTATGTTACCTACTTCGGCGGGATCCTAGGTTTTCTTATAGGTTGCGCACAGCTTTTAATGTTCGTTATTTAATAAAAAAATAAGGTGAAAGAAAATGGCAAAGTCAAAAAAAAGAAAAAAGTCTGCTAAAAAACAAACAGGCTTCTTCGCAAAGGTATTCGATGTCTTTACTGCACTGGTAATACTTGCTGTAATATTCAGCATCGTTTATTATTTCGTTTTCTTCGACACCGGAACATCCGGGAGTGAAGATCCTGATCGAAAAGTCGTGGCTAAAGAGATCGAAGAAAAACCTGTTGGTATTAAAGAAATTAAATCCGGAAAAGTGACTGAACCCGTGATAGATGAAAAAGCCGATCAGGAAGAAAGGGACAGGATACATCAGGATCTCTACGGCATAGAAGAGGATGAATTCATAGCCCAGCATGAGGAAGAGCTTCTTTCGAATATTACCGGAGGAAATGACAGCAGTGTTTATCCTAAAGGATTTTACAGTTCGGTTGACAAATGGGCAAGGAAATATACCGGAATGAAACTTGTTAACGGCGCTGATCCCGATAAGAACGGAGCAACAGACAATTCACATCTGATATGCTCGATATGGAAAAATGCCGCAAAAGAGAACGGAATGTACTTTGAAGGTTATATTCCCACAGATATAATTCTGAACAATGTAACTGAGATCACGGCTGATGAAGTTTCCAACGGAGATCTTCTTGTGCTTAATGACGGAATGATAGGTATAGTTACAAATTTTGTATCTCTGTCTGACTATAAACTTGTTTACGCTTCTGCAAATGAGAAAAAGGTTATCTCGGTACCTTCCGGTCAGCTGGTTCATTACTGGCTTAAGCCGGAGAACTTTAAAGGATATTACCGCATAAACAAGAATATTCTGAGTTGAAGCAAAAGAGAATAATATTTGCGGTCTATGATGATCTGTTCCATGAGTACAGGGGTTATAAGACCGCTCTTAGTTTTCAAAGATCCGACTATGATGTTAAGGTGCTCGGGATGAGACTTTCCGACAAGACGCTTACAGGCTGGGATGATATCCCCAATGAAAGACTGAGACTGGTCAGAAATTTTCCTTTGAGTCTTAATATGATGATATTCTGGCTTAAACTATTTTTTAAGCTGTTAAACACTAAGGCAGACATTCTTTACAGTCATGACATTTTTCCGCTGTTTCCGGTTTTTATGGCATCAAAACTTAAAAGAATCCCTTTCGTCTATGATGCTCACGAGTTCTGGCACGGAAATTCACAGTTGGAGAACAGGCCTTTTATGAAGAAATTCTGGACATTTTATGAAAGGATATTTATTTCAGGCGCAAAAAGGGTCATCACTGTTTCGGAACCGATAGCAAAAGAACTGGAACGCATTTACAGGATAGACAAAGTCGGTGTTTTTACGAATCTGCCTCTAAAAAAGGAGTTGCCTTCAGACAGAAATAAGCTCCGTGATCTGCTCTCAATAGGATCAGAAAAGAAGATCGTGCTTTATCAGGGCAGATTTCTTTTCAACAACGGTCTCGATACGGTTATCAGATCATTTAAAGATGTAACGGATAATGCGGTTCTTGTGCTGATAGGGGAAGGATCTGAGAAGGATTATCTTGCTGATACAGCAGAAAAAAGCGGAATTTCGGGCAGGGTATTTTTTGCAGGTCCCTTTCCTCACGGTGAACTTATTAAATATACAGTCTGCGCCGATATCGGATTATGCCTTATAAAAAATTCCGGGAAAAGTTATTATTATTCAACTCCAAATAAGATGTTCGAATTCATT
>JAFGUL010000134.1 GCA_016938535.1 Candidatus Delongbacteria bacterium | reverse complement strand
GATACTGACTCTTCAGCCGTAAGCAGGGTCAGGGAAAAACTGAAATTGCTTTCAAGTCAGTCATTTATAATGCATCACGACAGCCTGAAGACAATAGAAAATGAAAAATACGATTTTATTTTTACAAATCCGCCGTGGGGTGCACATTTTTCTGCGGAAGAAAAAAAAGAACTAAAAATAATTTATCCGAATGCGGGATCATCAGATTCACTTGAATTTTTTTTATACAAAGGTCTCGAATCCTTAAAAAGCGGCGGGATCATGTCGTATATACTGCCTGAATCATTTCTTTATGTTAAAAGATTTTACAAGATCAGAGAATTTTTAGCAAGAAACACAAGAATACTTTTTCTAAAGAACTACGGAAGAATATTTCCCGGTGTTTTCACTCAGGCTGTAAGAATCGATATTAAAAAAGATAAACCTTCACCCCGCCACAGGATCAAAACCTCTGATAGGGAAGGATCTTTTCTCCAGAAAGATATTCTCGGCGCACCATTCTGCTCATTTAATATAGATATTTCAGTTACAGAGAAAAGGTTAATAGACAAAGTGTATTCAATCCCGCACTACACGCTCAAGGGAAGATCGAGATGGAGCCTGGGAATCGTTACAGGTAACAATAAAGAATTCGTAAGCAGGAATAAAACTGAAGTACACACTATTCCGTTCATATCAGGGAAAAATGTGAAAGCTTACAGGATCGACGGCTCAGTTCAGTACCTGAAGAATGATCTTTCAAGGATGCAGCAGGTTCCGAAAAAAGAATTATTCTCAGAAAAAAAGCTTTTTTACAAATTTATTTCTGACAGGCTGGTCTTCGCGTGCGATGATACAGGTCTGATGTCATTAAACAGTGCAAATGTATTAATTCCCGACATTCCCGGTTATTCTATCGAAGCAGTAGCCGCAGTATTAAATTCCGGACTCATGAATTTTATTTATAAAAAAAGATTCAACAGCCTCAAAGTCCTAAGATCATACCTTGAAATGCTTCCATTCCCGAAAGATCCCGACAGTTCTATCACCGATCAGATCAATGATAAAGTCAGACTGATCTCAAATAACAGAGATAATGAAACTGTGCTCAATTGTGAAATTAACAGCTTAATCTATAAATTGTACGGAGTGGAAAGATGAAAGTGGAAAAAGCTATTGAGAAACGCAGATCCTACAGAGGTCTTGACCCGGTAGAGATTACGGAAGAAATGATAGAGAAACTGGTATGGTCGGCAAGTCTTGCTCCTTCATGCTACAACAATCAGCCGTGGAAGTTCATATTCGTCAGGTCAAAAGATAAGCTGGAGGAAATGAAAAAAGCTATAAGTAAAGGTAATGAATGGATGTACGATGCCTCATGCCTGATAGTCGTACT
>JAFGUL010000003.1 GCA_016938535.1 Candidatus Delongbacteria bacterium | reverse complement strand
TATCAGAAAGATACTACCTTCGGGAAAGCCTGGTACGATGTCGTTATAAGCGCCTCTCCCTCTGTGCTGAAGCTTTCCATGATAAACACGACGACAATTACCTACAAACTTTTTCCGGTACTCTCAAAAGAGAAGCTGAACATTGAACTGATTGTTATTCCCCGGGAAAAGGATCTCCTTTTTTATGGACTGGCCGCTTTCAAACTGGGCAATACCTTCGGCATCGATCTGAAACTGGATGAGTCCTTCGATCACAGAATGAGCGCCCTCCAGACCTGGTTCTCCAGTCTGAACTATTAATAACAGACTCCCTCTCCCTCTCAGACTGTGTGAAAAGCTATCTGAAATGTGAGAGGGATCTCATGATATACTCGAACCATAATTTCTTTTGCTGGAGTTGTTATGGTTCAGTATCTCGAAGGGGTTCCAAGAAATCAGATCTACTTATTCAGTGAATGCCTGGATGACATTATTGAAGAAGATAATATTGTCCG
Source organism: Candidatus Delongbacteria bacterium (assembly GCA_016938535.1). The sequence goes on along the minus strand of JAFGUL010000003.1, from coordinate 1,912 downwards.
TTTTATCGATGCTTATGTTGAATCACTCGATTTAGAGAAACTGGGATTTAAAGTTCCTTCGATGATAACAGGAGCTCCACCTTATCGCTCTCAATTGAAATTAAAGATATATATCTACGGATATCTTGAACGCATTAGAAGTAGCAGAAGACTTGAAAAAGAGTGTAGAAGAAACACAGAGCTCATGTGGTTAACTGAGAATCTGGCTCCTGATTTCAAAACTATTGCAGACTTTCGAAGAGATAACTTAAAAGCATTGAAAAATCTGTTTAAAGAGTTTTTGAAACTCTGTCATAAAATGGAACTGATTTCATTTAAGACTGTAGCAATTGATGGTACTAAAATGAGAGGACAGAATAGTCTGAATGAAGTCTACCGAAAAAATCTGATGGATCATATCGAAAAAGAAATCCAGGCAAAAATAGACAGCTATCTGGATGAGTTAAATGAACTTGATAAAATCGAGCAGAATACCGGGATCTCTGTTAACAAGGAAAAATTACAGATGATAACCAGCAAACTTGATAAACAATTAAGCCGAAAAAACAAAATAGACTATATTAATCGACAGTTCATCACCAATCCAGACAACCAGATCTATTATGCTACCGATTCAGATTGCCGTTTACAGAGCGATAAGGGAAAAATCCGACCAGGATATAATCCGCAAACCGCTGTCGATGAGAAAAACAAGCTAATCGTTGTTGTTGAAGTGACGAATGAACAAAGTGATCAGAAACAGTTAACCCCGATGTTAAAACTTCTGAAAAAACAGAAAGAAGAATTAGGCATTGAAGGGAAAACAACGAGCATTGCGGATACCGGCTACTATTCAGAAAAAGAGATACTATATAACAAGGATAATGAGGATTTTTCTGTTGTTGTATCGCCTCTTTCAACCAGCAAAAAAGATGGAAATGAAATCCCGAAGTTAGGATATCGAATAGAGAACTTTGTTTATGATGGAAAAAGAGATGTATATATTTGCCCAGAAAATAAAGAACTTAGACGTGTTTCTAAAACAACAGAGTTAAATCGTCAGGGAAGGCTATCTTTCGTATATCAATGTGATCCTAAATACTGTTACAAGTGTCCAAAAAGACAGGATTGTACGACGAATAAAAAGGGGCGGAAGTTACGGATCTCAGTTAATCAGAAAGAAATCCAACGATATATAGACGGCTTGAAAACCAAGGAAAACAGGAACCTGATTAACAAGCGTAAAGAGATCGTCGAACATCCGTTTGGAACGATAAAACGGACATTGGGTTATACGTATTTTCAAGTGAAGGGTATTGAAAAAGTTCAGGGAGAGTTCAGTTTCATTTGCTTTATATATAATCTAAAGCGGGTTTTAAACATAATTGGAATCAAAGAAATGATAAAAGCACTGGCATAGTGCTTAAATGAACTGAGAATAGGCAAATTGGACCTATTTACTTAATATTCCGGATTCTATAAAGGCAAAATCAGAGAAATTACTCTCTGATTCATACCTAACAATTTTATAAAATGATACCCCTCTCCTTTTCACACAGTCTGAACGGGCGAGGGGAGACGTTGCGTTATAGTGTAAATATTTTATGGAAAGTCCCTGTTGGGACAGGGGCGGGTTTTCCCTGCCGGGTGTATAATGAAGGTATGAGGGGTAGATGTCTAATAACAGGTCTTCTTTGTCTCATCCTTCTGGGAGGCGGGGTACCTCTGACGGCAGAGCGTTCTCAGGCTGAGAAAGAAGCCTCGGTAAAAAAAGCAGCCCTGATTACGGGAGGTGTTCTGGGCCTGGGGGCTGTGGGAATTTACTGTGCCGGTCCCTATACGGGTTTTCATACGGAAGATACTGATCCCTGGGTTGTTCCGACTTTAATAGGGGTTTCTTCTGTTCTGACTATCAGTTCTACGGTTCTTTACT
>JAFGUL010000133.1 GCA_016938535.1 Candidatus Delongbacteria bacterium | reverse complement strand
TGAGGATAATCCGGGCATCAATTCTCATTTTGAGCCTGTATTCGACAGATGTAATTCCGATTATGTTTATCTTTCGGAGAAACTTGCCGAATTAAGCGGGAAAAAGCTCAGAAAGAAGAAAAATCTGATCTCTCAGTTCATGCGCCTTCATGGAGATTATAAAGTTGAAGTATTCGAAAGCAAATATGTTGATATGTGTCTCGATCTGTCCTATAAATGGTGCAGAGACCACAACGGGGTATGCGATGATGACAAGAAACTTGAACTGAATGTCCTTGAAAGAGCTTTGAGAAATCATGAACTGACCGGACTTGAGGGACTTCTGATCTTCTGTGAGGGTAAACTTATCGCCTTTGCTCTTTTCAGCGAACTGAACGAAGAAACGGTCACAGTACATTTTGAGAAATTCGATTACGCATACAAAGGTTCCGCGCAGCTAATAAACAGAGAAACGGCAATTTACTTGAAAGACCGTTATAAATATATAAACCGCGAGCAGGATGTGTGCCTGGAAGGATTGAGGAAGTCAAAACTTTCATACGATCCCGAAATTATCATGCCTACATACAGACTGATCAGAAAATAAAATTAAATATATGTTGACATATAAGTATTGGGAGCATAAATTTAGGTATATGATAAACACTGGGTGCCAAATACAGGTAATTATATTCAAAGCAGGCTTCGGCTGAGGAAGCTTTAAATCCTAAACTGGTGCTTTTCGTGTAAAAGATTTTCATCCCCATTGTAATTTCAACTCAAACTACATATACGAAAACACGATCTTAAAAAATGAAAAATTTAAATTTATGGAGTTTTATATGTCTGATTACAGAGAAATGTGGAAAAGTCTGGGCCTTGATCTTGATACTCATGATGCGGTTCTGGATATAGTTGGTAAAGCTTACGGTGATGTATTTATGTCGCAGAAAAACAGACCGGAGGGAATGAGTTATTTTGATTTCGTGATGAGTGAGATCCACGGATTGAGAATAAAAGAGCTGATGGATGCTAAAAAAGAAGGCAGGAAAATTATCGGAACATTCTGTGTCTTTGTACCTGAAGAACTTGTTCTTGCAACAAATAATATTTGTGTAGGTTTATGCGCCGGAGCAGAGCTTGGTTTTGAAGCAGCCGAACAGTATCTTCCAAGAAATACCTGTGCACTGATAAAATCAGCTTTCGGTTTCAAACTGGCGAAAGTGTGTCCTTATATTGAATCAACCGATCTTATTGTCGGAGAAAATACATGCGACGGTAAAAAGAAAGCATATGAATCTTACAAAGATATAGTAGGCAATCTGTATGTAATGGATATACCGCAGATGAAATCCGAATCGGGAAAACAGCTTCTTAAAGCGGAATATCTCCGTTTCGCAGCGAAACTTGAAGAGATATCAGGTATAAAACTTACTGTTGAAAATCTTAAAAAGGGTATCGAAACGGTAAATAACAAAAGAAAAGCTATTTTAAGGCTAGCGACTTTAAGAGCCGCAAATCCGGTTCCTATCTCAGGTCTTGATGTATTATTGGCTAATCAGGTGTATTTCTATGATAATCCTGAAAGATTCACGGACTCAGTCAACGCGATCTGTGATGAACTTGAAGAAAGAATAAAAAACAAAGTAGGAGTTTTCCCTGCTGATACTCCAAGAATACTTATAAGCGGTTGTCCGATGGCTATTCCTAACTGGAAGATCCCGCATATTATTGAAACTTCCGGAGCGACGATCGTCGGTGAAGAAATGTGTACAGGTGAAAGAGGAACTCAGAATTTAACTGCAGACAATGCTGATTCAGTTGAAGAGTTGATCGACCTAATAGTGGAAAGGTATTTCCAGATAGATTGCGCAATCTTTACTCCGAATGAAAAAAGGCTCGATCATGTTAAAGAAATGGTAAAAAAATATAATGCTGACGGAGTTCTACAGTACAATCTGCAGTTCTGCCAGCCTTATCAATCGGAGTCAATCCACTACGGAAAAGAGCTCGAAAAAATCGGGATCCCTGTTTTAACTTTGGAGACCGATTACAGTCAGGAAGATGCCGGTCAGCTAAAAACAAGAATCGAAGCTTTCATTGAAAGAATAAAAAAGTAGGTACGGTAAATATGATTACAGCAGGCATTGACCTCGGATCGCGCACAATAAAGATAGTTCTTATACAAGACAGGAAGATAATTTACAGCGATGTTCAGGAAAATAGTTTTAATTCTATAACGCAGTGCAAAAAAATGCTTGAAGGTTTGCATTATGATAAAATCACATCAACAGGATACGGCAGACATTTATTTGCCGAGCATTTTCCGCAGGCGGAAGTTATGAGCGAGATCAAAGCTTTCGCTCTTGGAATTAACTACCTTTTTCCGGAATGCAGAACTATTCTGGATATCGGTGGGCAGGATACAAAAGCCATTTCTCTTGATCATAACGGGCGGATACTTAATTTTGAGATGAACGATAAGTGCGCTGCAGGAACGGGAAGATTTCTTGAAATAATGGCTACAGCTCTCAGGTACGATCTTGGTGAATTCGGAGAAAAAGCTCTGATGACTGATGAAATAGTAAATATCAGCAGTATGTGCACCGTATTCGCTGAATCAGAAGTGGTTTCAATGGCTGCAAAAGGATATGAGCGTAAGAAAATTGCAAGAGGTATACATAATTCAATTGCAAAAAGATCGGTATCTCTTTTGAACAAAGTAGGGATCAATGGTGAGTTAGCTTTTGTAGGGGGAGTAGCTAAAAATTCAGCTATGAAGCCGTTGCTGGAGAAGCTTCTCGGTAAGACAATAGTGACTTACCATAATCCCCAAATTGTTGGTGCTATAGGCTGCGCTTTGGAAAATAGGTCATAAATAAAAAAAAAGGATAAAGAATCATGACATTTTTATATTTAAATTCCGACACAATGGGGCAGGGCGATCCGATACTCGGAAAAAAACTTATGAAGATCTTTCTTCAGACTCTATTGGAGAGTGGCGAAAAAATTGATACCATAGGATGCGTAAACTCAGCAATAAAACTTACAACAGAGGGCAGTGAAGTTATTGATACATTAAAAGAATTTGAGAAAAATGGCGCAAGAATAGCTACCTGCGGTACATGTCTGGATTTTCATGGAAACAGGGAAAAGCTCAAAATTGGCGGAACAGGCACTATGAAAGATGCTGTTAAATTGATGTTTACGGCTGATAAAATTATCAGGCCTAACTAATAAAAAAACCGCCTGATCAGGCGGTTTTTAAAATAAGAATATCAATCTATTTCGAGAATGAATCCAGATAGAGGATCGCGGAGAAATTTACGGCACTTTTACTGTTCTCCCATGAGCTTTCGGTTACATATCCGTCATACATGCCTCCGTAGTACATATCATTTATCTCGTTGTTGTATGTCGTGAAATTGTAGCTTATGTCAAACGCGAATGACTCAAAGATCATGCCTGTTCCCAATGAGAAACCGTATCCTACAAGCTGCTCATAAGTCACAAGAACTTTTTCATACTCTCCTGTCGAACCGTTGTACTCATATTCGTTATCATAATTATTCCATAAGGTGGGATAATTATACAGACCGAGTCTGAGAGGTACTATTAGATTGTCTGTAACCAGAAGATATTCCATACCCATTCTGAATTGTGTAACATCGTCGTCATTTTCGCTCAGATTATTTTCCCCTGAATCATCATATTCATCTTTCCACTTAACTTTGGATTCAGAATAATTCCTTTTTTCAAAATCTACGCTGAGAGTAAGAAAATCTCCGAATCTGTATGAAGCCCCGACTCCGAACATAAAAGGCATTTCAACAGTGTTCTCAGAATTATATTCGTAACTGGCATCGTAGAAATCATCATTGAAATCATCGTATGACCATTCTTCGTAATAATCGAATTTTAGATCGAAAGGTGTTTTGACAACTGCTCCGATCTTCAAAGGAACATTATCTTTTATAGCGCTCATGTCAAAAAGTGCTCCCAAAACAAGGTTGAATCCGCTGAAATTGCTGTTCTCCATATAGAATGTCTCTTCGTCGAAATCAGTTCCGATCACCTCGTCAGATTCAGATTTACCGAGCCACATGTTTGCCGTAGCGCCGACTGACAGATAAGGTAGAACCTGATATCCTGCACCGATATTTGCGGTATAAACTCCGCCTGTCGAAGAATATTCAAAATATTCTCTGCCGTTATCCCAGGCGTCTTCAGTAAAGAAATCCAGCTGTTTCTGAAAAGCTCCGGCCAGAACAAGTTTCTTATCTCCAATGACCATCGGATATGCCATGCTCAGAAAACTTAAATTCCCGTGACTGTATGATATATCGTCCTGAAATGTAAAGCCGTCGCTGTCGGCGAATTTAAAAGTCTCCTTATCCATGATACCTGCACCGACGACCGAAGCCTCAAAGTGCTCAAGTACAGTCAGTCCCCCCGGGTTCCAGTTTATGGCTGTTGCATCATCAGCGAGACCTATAAATGCGTTTCCCATTCCGGCAGCTCTTGCGCCTGATCCTGTAATGTTCCAGTCAAGAGCGGCTGTAAGAACCTGCAAAAATACTGCGGTAAAAGCCATGACACATAATTTTCTCCACATATTTCCCTCCCTCTTTTATTTTATAACAGCTTTATCTCCGATCTTAAGCGATCCTTTTTTAACTATTTTTGCGATAGACATTCTTTCCTGAATATTCATTGCTACGGCCTCTCCCAAAGGTGTGACATTGTAACCCATTACCTCTCCGCTGACGGGGTGTTTTATCTCTTCGCCTTTTCTGTAAAGTGTGAATTTATTCCCTTTTCTTACTCCGAGATCTGTTCCGATATCAAGATAGACCTGATCTTCATCGATCTTAATGACTGTTCCTTCAAACAAAGGCATATCATTTACTATCATAACAGACAGTTTCTCCATAGCTCTGTCTATTTCGTCCACCCTTGAAGTTATCTCGCTGGCGGTTATGGTTTCTGAAGTTTCGACATCGATCAGCCTTGTTGAAATGTGATAATGCCCTTCGATCTCATTATATTTACCCATTATTATAGCTTCAGCACCGATAACTTTACCGGCATTTATGGCTGACTGTTCATCTACAATTCCCGTCATTCCGAGACTCTGCTCCGCGATGATCTTATCAAGGAATTCCCTCTCTATCACCTTAAAACGTCGCTTCTTTACAAGGTTGGTTATGAGTTTTTCCATTATCATATTGGGAATATGTGAATCTTCCTCGGCTGCTTTTATACAGGGCATTATAGCTACTGCAAGGGGAGAGCCGACGGTCGTGATCTTTATCGGGGGTGTTGCGAGAGGAACTCTGGCCTTTTCGAGATTCAACTGCTGTTTCTTTCTCTCAAGTTCTTCAATTTCTTTCTGAATAGCTTCGCGTTCTTTTTTCATGGCAAGGGCCTGTCTTTCTTCCTCAGCCTGCTTCTTTAACTCCTCTTCAAGCCTTTTTCTCTGCATTTCCTCTCTGAGTTTCTGTTCTGCCAGCGCTTCTTTTTCTCTTTCTGCTCTTGCCTGCTCCTCTTCCTGTATAGCCTGAAGCTTCCGTTCTTCCTCCTGTTTTGCAAGAGCTTCTTTTTCCAGTCTTTCTTTTTCTCTCTGCTCCTGTTCTTTCTGCTGAGCCAGTGCTTCTCTTTCTTTTCTTTCCTTTTCTTTCCTTTCTTCCTCTTTAGCGAGCTTTTCCTGTTCAAGAGCCAGCAGTCTTTTCTTTTCTTCCAGGTTAGCAAGTTCACGCTCATTTTTGTCCGAATCTCCGGTAATACCAGATTCAATTTTAGACAGATATTCTTCTGCTCTGCCGGATTCCTTATATGACATTGAAAGCTCAAGTTCCTGTCTGGCATTATCATATTCTTCGAGATAATAGTGGCATATCCCTGTTTCTCTGTGCGGGAAATACTCAATAAATTTTGTTCCGTAAGTTCTCTTTCTTTTTGTATCTTCGAACTGGAGCGAGTAAGCGCTTTTCAGTTCAACTATCGCACGGTCGAAATCGCCTGCTTTCATATACTCAAGACCTTTTTCGTAATAATTATAGAATTTATCATCGGCCCCGAAGTTCACAGAAGTTAAAATAAGTAAAAATAGAATGAAAATTAAGTTCCTTGAAAACATTATTAAGCCCCCGCTTGTGTATTTATAATAATTTAAGGCAAATATAAAAGTAAATCAAGTATAAAATTTTGTTTGAAAGGATTTAGTTCTTTCTGAACTTTTCTCTAGCTGAACGGAAAATATGGTAACCTAAAGACCGGTTCTTTTTAATGTTAAAATAAGCTTTCTGAACTGTTCCGAACTGTCTGAAAGATCTTTCGACCGACTCTATCATACTGCCTTCAAAATCGAATCTGTATGTCTTGTTTGAAAGATATTTTATCATTTCCCACGCCAGCAGAGAAGCAGAATCGGAATTTTTATGATCGGGATCTATCGAACTTATAAGATCGTATGCACTATATTTTGACCAAAGAACAAAAAGTGCGGAGTGAATAATTCCGTTTTTATCAACAGCATAGATCGTTTTTCCTGATTTATTTGCCTTTGCAGCATCATGAATTCTCATGAAAGTCTCTTCAGAATATGAGATCGTGGTTCCCTGCTTCTTCAGGCTGTCTCTATGATGTCTGTAGAACTCTTCTGCTGAGAGGTCGAATTTAATTTCAACGATCTCTTCAGCTTTTCTTATGTTTTTTCTTTTAGCAGGTGTAAAATTCTCAAATATTCTTTCAGGATAACTGATATCTTCGATAACATAAGTGTATCTAGTAGTCTGCTCATAGCCTTTCCAGTAAAAGGGCAGCCAGTTCGTTACAGAGTAATGAAAATTCTGTTCGAAATTATCCGAATCGGGAAGCTGTTCAATAAGCTCACTCATCATTTTTTTCTCGAATTCCGCTCTGTTAGTTTCTTTCAGATCGTTCGGATAATTGATCCAGGGTCCGAGAAACTGTGTAAGCTGAGGCATAATAGATATATCGAAAAAAATAATTTTTTTTATAAAATACGGCATGAAAGCAAGGATCTCGCTGTCGGGTTTTACTAAAGCAACATCCCAGTTATCGTCTCCGCAGACTGCGTCAAGCCACCAGTCATATAGAAAAACGGGAAGGTTCTGTTTCGTTTTACAGAACTCGCGGTATATTTCTCTGTTTTTACTCAATTCACTTACCATCTTTAACCGTTTTTTACTCTTAAGAGTAAGATAAGTTCTTTTATCAGACTTTTCAACAGATATATTTGAATCAGTGCAGACGTTTCGGATTAAATAGAGAATAGATCAGAATGAGAACAGAATAAAGCTCAAGTCTTCCCAAAAGCATATTGAATATCAGGATGATCTTTGAGAAATCGTTGAAAAAGGCGAAATTCTCTATTGCGCCTACGCGTGCCAAACCGGGTCCGACTCCCGAAATAGTTGCAACGGAGGCAGAGAAGGATGTTACAATATCATATCCCTGAGAAGTCAAAAGCAGAGTCACGGCTGTGAAAGCCAGAAGATACAGTATGAAAAACGCTATTACATTTTTGAGCACATTGTTATCATAAGTTTTATCGCCTATTCTTACAGAAAAATATCCTCTCGGGTAGATAAGTTTCTTTATTTCGTTGCCTATAAATTTTAGGACTATCATAACCCTTATCTGTTTGATCCCGCCAGATGTTGACCCTGCGCATCCGCCGATAAACATCAGTACGATAAGAAGTAATTTTGCGAAATCCGACCAGACATCGAAATTTGCAGTGGCGAAACCTGTAGCCGTGGCAAGCGATATTGTCTGAAAGAACGAATGCCTTATACACATGCCGATATCATCTTTATACATCAAAAGATCCGCGTCAGCCGATGCCGGATTTCCTATATGCAGAGATTGTCTGTAATTCATTAAAGTAATCACTATACCGGTCAGAATTATCAGCAGTGTATAGAATCTCCATTCACGGTTTTTTAGAAAATCAGAAAATTTTCCTTTGATCAGGCTGAAATGGAGAAAGAAATTAATTCCAGACAGATACATAAATATCATTATCACAACTTCGATATATGTGCTTTCGAAACCTGCCACTGAACGGTTGAGAGTTGAGAATCCGCCTGTCCCCAGTGTCCCGAAAGTGTGACAGAGCGCGTTGAAGAAATCCATTCCGCCAAACATCAGCAGAGCGGTGAGAACAAATGTCATTCCAAAATAAATATACCAGAGTATCTTAGCCGTATCTTTGATCTTAGGGCTGATCTTATCTTTTGTGGGTCCTGAAACTTCAGCCTTGAACAGTTGTGCGGAGCTGAGACCGAGTACCGGAAGTATTGCGACGGCGAGAACGATAATACCCATTCCTCCAAGCCAGTGCGTAAGACTTCTCCATATAAGAATTCCTTTCGGGAGTATTTCAATATCAGTCAGGATAGAAGAACCTGTTGTTGTAAATCCTGACATTGTCTCGAAAACACAGTCAACATAACTTCCGCCTTCTATTCCGTAAAAAAAGAAGGGGAGAGCACCGAACATAGCAGCGAAAATCCATCCCAGAGAAACGATCACAAAGCCTTCGCGCGGTCTTAGCGGTATATCGGAATGGAAGGCTCCGGTAAACACTGCTCCTGCCGTGAAAGTTGCGAGAATGCTTAATAATAACGATGTCTTGTCATCAGAACCGTAATAAAAAGAGAATAGCAGCGGAAAGATCATTGACGCTGACAATATCAAGAGTAAAATACCCTGTATTTTCAGAATTGCTTTCCAGTTCATACTGACTTAACTCCTGCCTGATGCCGAGAAAATTTCTTTAGCGGCGTTTTTAGCTGACGGAAGTATAAAAAGTATCACCAGATCGTTTATTCTCAGATCATCGTTCCCGTGCGGAATAATTATCTTTTCATCCCTTACAATTGCGGCAATGATCATTTCTTTCGGAAATTTTATATCTTTTATCTGTTTGTCTATGATCGGGAGCTTTTCTCTGATCCTGATCTTAATGGTTTCAGCTCTCAGGTTGGGAATGGGATGTACTGTCAGTATTTCTCCTCTGCTGCAGAATGTCAGTATCTCCGACAGGGCAAGATCTTCTGTAGAGAAGACCGAATCTATATCCCGCAGTTCATTTATTATCGAACTTATTGCTATATTGCTTATATTACATACAGCCTTAAAAGCTCCGCTTCTTTTTGCGAGTACGGCGCTGATTATGTTCTGCTCGTCGTTTTCTGTTACGCATACCACATAGGCATCTTTCATATCGAGCTCAGACAGAACACTAGGGTTCGTTCCAGTCCCTTTGACTATCAGCACATTTTCAAGATCCCGTGAAAGCTGTTCGCAGATTTTTTCGTTATCCTCGACAAGAGTAACTTTCCTGTTGAGCCGCGACTGTCTGAGGGCAAGTTCCTTCCCGATCCTGTTGCCTCCGAATATTATGATCTTTTTCAGGTTGATCTCGATAGGGAATTCTGATCTGACGAGTTCATTCAGGGTCTCGGATTTTCCGGCGATATAAATCTTGTCGAAGGGTTTAATTAAACTGTCCCCGTTGGGTATTGAGGTTTTATTATTTCTGTTTATAGCTACGATCCTGAGCTTATTCCATTTTTTATTTCTCAAAACAAGTTCCCGCACAGGAATATCTATCCCTTTGAATTCAGGTTTAATATTAACCCCGACGATTTTTATGCCGTTGTCGTGAAAAAATATATTTTCAAATGTTTCGGGAGCTTCGATCAGAGCGGAAATTTTATTTATGGATAAAAGTTTTGTAGCTATAAGATGGTCAATGCCGAGATCTTTATGAGAGAGAAGGGGGTTGGAAAAATAACGCAGCGCATTCTCTACTTTAGCTATGGTATAGGCTTTATAATGACTCAGGACTTTTACGATATTACACGCCACTATATTTACATTATCGTCATTTGTGAGCGCAAGAAAAAGTTCTGTCTTTTCAAGATTTGATTTTGACAGCACATTTACATCCGTGCCGCTTCCTGTAAGGACATAAGCATCAAGTTCATCGCTGAGCTTTTTTGCGGCGAGATCCGATTTTTCGATAATTGTGATATTATGTTTTTCGGATGTGAGATGACCGGCTATCACAGAACCGAGTTCACCGCCTCCGACTATTAATATATTCATAAGTTCACCGTAATTTCAGTCATTGGTCAGTTTTATTATTTATAGACTACCTTATTTCTTCCGCCGTTTTTTGCGGCATAGAGCCTGTCGTCTGAAATTCTTATAAGTTCTTCCGCTGATTTGACTTCAGGGAAATATTTAGCGACTCCGAAACTCATTGTGACAGGAACAGTTTTCTCTTCGTATTTAAAAACCGTGCTTTCAATTACCTTTCTCATTTTTTCTGCGATTATTATTCCTCCAAGTTCGTTCGACGAATGGCAGACTACGACAAATTCCTCGCCGCCCGTACGGGAAATATAATCAGTTTTTCTTATAGTTGATTTAATGATCTGAACAATTTTTACAAGAACAGTGTCCCCGAAAGCATGGCCGTAAGTGTCATTAATTACCTTGAAGTGGTCTATGTCGCAGGAGATCAGAATAAAAGTCTGATTATACCTTTTTGCCTTAAGAAATTCATCGTGAAGTCTCTCATCGAGATATCTTCTGTTGAATGCTCCCGTCAGCGGATCAGTCAGGGCTATGCCTACGAGTTTCTTATTGTTGTCCTCGAGAGCTTTCTGATATTTCGAGTTCTGGAGATTGAGCTCCTGATTTTTCTTGTTCGCGAACTCCATCTGAGAGTTAAGGATTGAAAGTTTTGTGTCAAACCAGCTTATGACCTTAAAATATCCCGGGAAAGACAGATCTTTCAATCCCGATGAAGCAGCAGTGTCCTTAAAATTATCGATTATACCGTCAATAATTTTTTCCAGCTGTCTTGAATTTATCTCCATCATGTTCTTAATGTCTTTTCTGAAATCGGTCACGATGGACATATCTTCATAGAACATATTCGTCAGCATCGATCCGAAGTAGAGGGCAAGAGAAAGATCTTTAATATGGTCGGCCCCGATATTCTCCTGAAGATTTTTCTGGTGATGATACCTGACAGGATTGTATATCTCAGGCAGAACTCCAACAGATCCGAGGATAAGATAAGACATTTCCGCGTGATCGAGCCCGAAAGTTTCCCATTCGAAGGTCATTCTTTTGACCATGTTCTTATCTTTGGACAGAAGTTTCTTCAGTTCGGCCGGATGAAATCTGGCCAGATAAAAATAACTTATATTTGAAAGCATTCCCGAAATATAGGCAAGATGAGGATACTGGATACGGCTCTCTTTTGCGATGATATAGCCGGATGAGGCAGTAAATATCTGCATTTCGTACAGATCTCTAAGTTCATTGATCTCATTGACTCCGGTAAGCTCGAACATCAATATATTCAAAAGCACAAATGAAATGTGTTCGGGGCCGAAAATGCCGAGAGCTTCTTTAAAAGAATTGATCTTGAGCTGTCTGTTCCTGTTAAGAAATTCAACAACTGAATTTTCATAAGTATCGCTGTATGATATCAATTTTAAAATATCTTCTTCGGTTATCCTTCTTTCGACTGAAATATTAATAAGCTCCACAAGCTCTTCCGGTATGAACGATCTTGCATTTTCTTTGATATTCTGCCTTGCGTTTAACAAAGACCACTCCTGAGAATTGACATTTTTGTTGCACCTGATAATTTCTCTTTAAAAATAACTAAACTGTCGCCGAAATTCAAGACTTTATCTTTCGATGATTCTACTATAATACAGGTTTCATCCTGCAAAAGATCTGAGTTTGAAGTTATTAAAGAAAGAGATTCATCAATTAATTCGGGTTTTTCATACGGGGGATCCATGAAAATAACATTGTATGGGATCTTATGACCTTTTGAAAAAAGTTTTCTGAGAAAATCGGCGGAATCGGAACAGATGACCGTAACATTGCTTGTTTTAAGTGTTTCAATATTCTTTTTGGTAAGGTCTGTCAGGGTTCTGCTTTTTTCAATTAGAAGTGCGGAGACAGCTCCCCTTGAAATAAATTCGAAAGAGACCGCGCCTGTTCCTGAATAAAGATCCAGTACGACCGAATCCTCAATGTCTGTTATATTATTAAGAACATTGAATATCCATTCCCTGAAAAAAGATGTGGTCGGCCTGAGACCTTCCGCTTTCAGAGATCTGATGATCCTTCCTTTTAGATTTCCGCCTGTAATGTTAATCAAAATCAGCCGTGAAATAATAAATATTTTCTTTTACTACTATCCTGAAAGATTTGAATTCTACCCTTTTTTTAGCGAGGTCATCAAAAAGAGTTTTGAAGTCTTCCTGAGACTTTATCTTGTAAGTAGTGTATGTGTTATCTGCGAACAGAAGGTAGTTTTCATTCTTTATGTCAATGAAATTGTTCCTGTTGATAGTTGTTCCGTATTTATTGAAATTGAATGAATCATGACTTATCCTGACGCTGTTACCGGAAACATCATACATAAAACTTCCTGTTTCGTCGATCTTCTGAATTTTGTCAAGAGATCCTGCCCCGGCAAGAAAGACCGTAACTGAACCGGATTCAAAAAGAATTGAGTCTGATTCAAAGTTTGACAGAAGTGAGATTGTCTCCCAGAAACTCGGAGGTCTTTTTTCTTCTATTACAGGAGCTGGTTCAGGTTCAGGTTCAGGCTCCGGTTCAGGTTCTGATTCAGTCACTTCTTCAGCGGTGATTTCGGCAGGTTCTTCTGTTTCTTCTTCAACTGCCGGATCAGTGACGGCAACCGTATCTATATCAACCTCAGTTCCTACAGCTGTTATTTCAGCAGAAGGTTCTTCTTCAGGTATTTCCTCAAGTATTTCTTCAGTCAAAGTCTCACTGACAGTATTTTCAGCGGCGGCAGTTTCTTTTACATCTGCAGGTTTAAATAATCCCGGTTTGAGAATATAAAGAGCAGCGGCAGTCAGGACAAGTATAACGATAACTGCAAAAACAGGCATGACAGATTTCTTCTTTCTGGGCTCATCATCAATTGATACAGGTGCAACGGCAGTTTCTTTCGATGCTGCAGATGCGAAGGGTGTTACGAGATCTTTTGATATTTCTATAATATGGTCTCTGTCCGAGAGAGATCTGTAGGATGAAAGAAGTTTCATATCGATCCCTTCGGGGAATATCTCGTGAAGAAGATTCCTGAAATAATAGTAAACTTTCTTTCTTACAAGACTGATGAAAACAGAATTGTCTTTCTCTTCGTATAAAAAACCGAATTTATAATGCTCGGGAACATCGGTAGCCATCTGGTAAGCTTCCCATGATATATATTCATCAAATCCTGCATTCTCATTCGAGCACGGGAATTCTTTGAACTGAAAAAATGTAACGGGAGGGATGATATTAACACAGTTAAATTCTTCTTTATATGGTGTCAGGAGGTCTTCAATTACTTTTTTTACAGCTCCGTAATTTTCACCGTCCTCAACAGTTTTTACCCCGAATTTAAAATCAATATCCGTATAACCCAGTTTTTTTGATTCTAGAACATTTTTCTCCGGAGAAAAATACCTGTGAACAAGTTCGATCCGTGATGGGTGTATAACAATATCATAAAACATCCGATACTCCCGCATTTAGGTTATGAAAAAAGGGGTTGAGAACAAAATATTGAAAACAACCCCTTATTACAGTCTAACACTCAGTCAGAGAAGTTGGAATTACTCGTTTCTCCAGCTAGGTGTTCCGTTGTCAACATATCCTGCATTCTTATCATCGTCTATGCCAAACAAAAATTTCTTCTGGAGGATGTTTCTGGAATATCCCTTGAAATCACTGTTCTCATCAATGGGTGATTCGATCTTAACACTTACAGTATCAACCTTAAGGATCTCAGTACTGTAGAAACATGATATCATGGAAAGAGCTTCTCTGTTTTCTTCTTTCTTCATCTCTTCAGAAACAGATGCGCCGGGATTTGCGGCGAAGAGAAGATTGAATCTTTCCTGCTCGGAAAATCTTTTTTCGCTTTCATCTTCAGGAGAATCTATAGTTTTCTTGAGTTCGTCTTTTAAAGGTTCTTTTTCAACGAAGTCTTTCATCCTTTCAGCAAAGAATTTTTTGAAGAGCTCGGTCTTCTGTTCATCAGACGAATAAGTCGAATCTCCGTCCATCTCATATTCTCTTACGAAATCTGCAACATTTCTTTCAGCTCTCAGTCTGATCGTGTTCAGGTAATAATTTGAAAGTATCTGATTGTCGGCAAGTTTAACTACATCTTTATCTTTTGTAATCGCATCAAAATTCTTCATGCCTTCTTTCAGAAAGGTGATATTCATACCGACCTGAGCGCTAAGATTGAAACTCACCTTAAACTGTTCGAGAGTACTGGGGCATAAATAAGGTGTTTTATCTGTTTCAAAATCAGGGAAGACATATCTGGCCATATTCACATTCTGAACTTCAGGTGTCTGGTCTTTTTCTATTTCAATACTGATCTGATCTTTGGAAACAAAATCCCAGAAAATATCTTTTTCGCCTTTATAATTTGCAACTGCGAGAATGTTTGATCTGCTTGAAAGATGAACATTATAGGATTTCAAACCGAGATTCGGGTTTCTGAGTTGAAGGGTTACAGAAATATCTTTACCTGCGTTGAAGAGTTTTTCAGTTTCGTTCTCGGAGGATTTATAAAATTTTTCTTTCAGCCATCTGTAATGATCCTTATGCGTTTCTCCTTTGAGCAGCATTTCTATTTCTTCAGCATCCGAATCCATTATCAGCGATGCCGTAGGACAACCGACGCTTTCAAGATAAGAAGTGAACTTACCTTTTTCTTCTATATTGTCAAGATCCCCGCCTTTAGGGACAACTTCAAGATCTTTGAAATGCTTTACCTGAGTGAAAGATACTCTGATTTTAGTTGTGTCGATGTCAAGTATCTCGATGTCAATGTCAGGTCTGCTCACCATAAGTGAATCGAAATTGGAAGCGAAATCATAAACAGCTTTTAGATCCTTGCTGAACGAACCTTTCTCCTGAAGGTAAACGATCTCGCAGTCAGACATCTCGATCATTCTTTTACGGGCCAAATCAGTCCTCTTGGCTTGTTCATTCCATGCTCTTCTAGGTACTTCGATCGAAAGTATAAGAAGGATAAATGCAATGACAGAAAGGATCTTTAAAATCATTCCGCCTTTTTTTGATCTGAAACGCATTGATAACTCCATTTTAATTTTAAATATCTATTAAATCTTTCACTGCGGAGAATTTTGAAGGTCCGATTCCTTTAACTTTCATAAGATCCTCAGCAGACTTAAAACCGCCGTTCTCAGTCCTGTATCTTACGATCTTTTCGGCAGTTGTTATCCCTATACCCTTGAGCACGGTCAGCTCTTCGACCGAAGCACTGTTTATATTAACAAGATTTTTGCTTACAGTCAATTGTTTTATTATGTTTTTTTGCTCTGTATTTTCCGATGAATCCTGTAAATTCTCAGTAATGACAACTATATCGGTCAAAGTGTCGTTTTGCTTTGAGCATAACGATGTTCTGGAAAAAAGAACAACCGAAAGAATCACCAGAAGAAATACCGATCCGTTGAAAGTTCTGCGGTAAATGTCTGTCTTATTTTTTCCTTTCAGGTCATTCATTCAAAAAATCTGTCTTTAATTTTTTCAAAGAAACCTTTTTCTGATGCTTTAGGCTTAATATCATCCACGGTTTTAAGGCTTTCAAAAAGTTCTTTCGATCTTTTTGATAACTTCTCAGGTATCCAGACATTTATTTTCACGATCATATCGCCGTTCCCGTATCCGTTGAGCACAGGAAGTCCTTTTCCCTTCAGCATCAGTTTTTTTCCCGGCTGTGTTCCGGGTGCGATCTTGAGTTTAACCTTTCCGTCGATCACAGGGATCTGAAGTTCTGCCCCGAGAGCAGCTTCTGCCACGCTCAGCTGAAGGTTATAGTAAAGATTTTCTCTGTCCCTGTCGAAATATTTATGCTCTTTTTCCTGGATTATGACTATCAGATCTCCGGGCTGTCCGCCTCTTTTACCGGCATTTCCTTCTCCGCTGAGAGTCAGGTACTGACCTTCTCTGACACCTGCAGGAATTGTAACAGAAACCGTTTTATCTTCACGCACTCTTCCTTCTCCGGAGCAGACAGAGCATTTTTCGGTTATGATCTCTCCAAGTCCGTCGCAGGCATGACAGGGTGATACATTTACGAACTGTCCAAGAATGGATCTCTGGACAGTTCTGACCTCCCCGGTTCCGTTGCAGGTGGAGCATTTCCGTACTGAGGAAGCATTCTTAGCTCCGGTTCCGCTGCAAGCCGAACATTTAACGAACTTATTTATCTTTATTTTCTTGGTAGTCTCTTTTGCAATTTCTTCAAGAGTGAGTTTAATGTTTATCTGAAGATCGCTTCCTCTTCTTGATGAAGTTCCGGATCTTCTTCTCGATGTCCTGCCTCCGAATCCCCCGCCGAAGAACTGCTCGAAGATAGATTCCGCGTCTCCGAAATCGAATCCGCTGAAATCGAACCCTCCTCCTCCGCCGGCTCCGGCTCTCAAACCATCATGCCCGAATCTGTCATATCTCGCTCTTTTATCGTCATCGGAAAGAACGGAATAGGCTTCTCCGACCTCTTTGAATTTCTCTTCGGATTCTTTGTCACCCTTATTTTTATCGGGGTGAAATTTCAAGGCAAGTTTTTTGTAAGCCTTCTTGATATCTTCTTTTGTAGCGTTTTTATCGACGCCCAGTATTTCATAATAATCTCTTTTTGCCATAAAAACAATGCCGCCTTATTTTGACACTACAACCTTTGAATGCCTTATTACCTTATCGTTGAGCTTATAACCTTTTTCATGCTGGTCAATCACTATGTTCGGTTCGAACCCGTCTTTTTCCGCCATCATAAGTGCGTCATGATATTCCGGATCGAATTCATGTTCTACAGCTTCGATCTCCTGCAGTCCCTGATTCTCGAGAACTATCCTTAATTTGCCGAATATCATATCAACACCCTTCTTGAGATCCTTACTGCTAATGCCTTCGTTGTAATTCTTTTCGAACCTTTCAATATCATCAAGGACAGGAAGAAGCTTCGTTATGATATCTTCACTTGCGGAATTGATCAGTCTGACGAATTCCTCAGAAGTCCGCTTCTTGTAATTTTCGAACTCAGCCGCTTTCCTTATCAGCTTGTCTCTGTAATCGAAAATTTCCTGTTCGAGAGAGGCGATCTTTTCTGACCGGTCGTCTGTTTCTTTTTCAGTCCCCGTTTCGTCTTCAGCAGTCTCTTCGTTCATTCCACCGGTCAGATTTTCGGTTTCTTCAACCGTTTCATTTTCATATTTCTTTGATCTTCCCGACATATCTGCAAACACTCCGGATAATTAGTTATTTTAAAAAACTCTTCCAAGGGTTGCAAATATAACAAATCAGCTTGAAAAAGTCAAGACTCGCGGAGTTGGTTTTTATGCGTAAATTATAGTTTCGGAGAATATTTTCCCCAACTGAAAAATTTATTTATTTCATCTACATCTGCAACCTTGGCTTCGTCCAGCGTTCCGCAGAATACATTTTTTCCTTTCTGAAGGTAAATTATCCTGTCCGCTATTCTTTTAATTGACTCCAGTTCGTGGGTAACGATCACAAGGGTAATCCCCATTTTTTTCTTGAGGCCTATTATAAGTTCATCAAGCTCCATGGCTGTGATCGGGTCGAGACCTGCTGAAGGCTCATCGAAGAAGAGTATCTCAGGATCCATTGAGATCGCTCTGGCCAGTGCCACCCTTTTTTTCATGCCTCCTGAAAGCTCTGAAGGAAAAAGTCTGTAAGCATGAGAAAGGTTAACGAGGGAAAGTTTTTGTTTGACGAGGGTTTTTATTACATCAGTATTAAGATTGGTATGCTGCTCGAGAGGCATTGCGACATTTTCCCAGACCTCCATAGAATTTATAAGAGCGCCCCCCTGAAAAAGCATCCCGATCCTCTTCAAAAGCAGTTCGAGCTCTTCCACTTCCATTCCATTCGTCACTTTTCCGAAAATTTTAATTTCACCTTCAAACGGTTTTAAAAGTCCGACAATATGCTTTAAAAGAGTAGTTTTTCCGCCGCCGCTGCTGCCCAGAATGACAAAGATCTCGCCTCTCTTGATTTCGAGGTTTATGTCGTCAAGCACCGTTTTATCTTCATAACGGGCGATCAGACCTTTTATTTCTATGATATTATCAGTATTCTTCATCAAAACTCGAAATAGAAGATTAAACTTAAGAAAGCATCAGTCATGATCACCGCGAAAATAGCAGCGACCACAGAAGAAGTCGCAGCCTTACCTACTCCTTCTGCTCCGCCTTTGACATTAAATCCGAAATGTGATCCTATTATCACTATCAGCCAGCTGAACAGGATGCTCTTAAGCATACTCTGACGCCAGTAGGAAAGGGCCATTACTTCGACAGCGCGGTTAATGAAAATATCTGCACTAAGGTCAAGGTAGAGGACTCCTATTATGAAGCCCCCGAAAATACCCACCATATTTGCAAGAATAGTCAGTATCGGAAGGCTTACGGACATCGCAAGCATTTTTGGAGCGACAACATATTTAAGAGGGTTGAGTGCCATCACCTGTAATGCATCAAGTTCCTCTGTGATCTTCATTGTGGAGATCTCCGCCGCTATTGCAGAGCCTGAACGACCGGCTACAATAACCGCTGTGATCATAGGTCCCATCTCAAGGATCATGCCGATAACTATAAGGTCAACGAGGTATATGTTCGCGCCGAACTGTCTGAGCTGGGCTGCGGACTGTAGGGAAAGAATGAGCCCTATCAGGAAAGCAAGCAGGCACACTATCGGGACTGCATTATTCCCCATTAGGAGTATCTGATGATATACTTCACCTTTTTTTCTTCCGTCATGTCTGAAAATAGAACGCAATGAGTAATAGAAAATATCGGCCGATAAAACAATAAACGATCTTAACTGGCCTAAGAAATCCAGGACGGTAGAGGTGATCTGATCGGTTTGAGACATATAGTGAGGATCACTTTCTTCACCTGAAATGTTCTCCTTAAAGAGTTCGAGTTCTTTTTTGATTTGCGGAGAAAGGATTGTACTGATCCTGCTGTCCTTTTCTAGGTCATGGATAACAGCTATTGTAAGAGTGTCAAACGAGCCGGTTTCCGAGAAATCTAAAACAACATTATCTTTGGATGATCTCTTCATCTTAGCTACATTTTTCAGCATAGATTCTATGCCGGAATTAACGAATGCCTCTCCGAAGATCAAAGTATTTTTTTCCTGTCTGAACATTATTATGCTTTACCTGTTAATGAAATATGACAGTTCAAGTGCGATTCTGTTGTCATAGATCACATAATTTTCTTCGAGTTTGTCATAATCATAGGTAAGAATAAAGCTGTAGTCGAGAGATACGAACCTGAAAAGTTTGAAATTTATATCGTTATCCCATTTAAGATTGTAGTTTCTGTCTTTATCAAGGTTGTAAAAGAAATTTGCAGTGGAAATATAAGTAATGTTGTTTGTAATGTGAAAATCACTCCCGGCAATAAAGATCAGACCTTTTTCAAATTTATCCTCCTCCTCGGAAAAAGTGTATAGAGAAGAAGTACTTGATGAAAGTGAATACACATTATCGTTGAGTGTCTGTACAAAACCGAGTCCGGTCCTCAGGTAAAGATTGGAATACGATGTTTTGATGAAGGTGAAGTTCAGTCCGAATCTCTCTTCAAATTCCAGAGGAGTAAAAGTTTCAGATGTTCTGAATTTGTTGAGACCTGTAAACAAAGTAGTATTATCATTTCTGTCTATCGTCAAAACATCCCTGTCAATATCGTAGAAGTTGGTCGAGAATATCTTTGTGCTGAAATTAAGTTCTGCGAAGAAGCCGAAAATGTTCGTAAAGTAGTAAATCCCTGTATTGATCAGTGAAAATTCATCCAGGCTTACTCTGAAAGTCTCTGAAGAACCGGTTTTGGACAGCTCTTCATGCAGAAGCTGCCTTAGTGAAAGATAATATGGTTTGGAATCGTAAATTATTTTGTTGTCAACCTTCATCTGCGATATAATATCTGTAGTGTTCTCTTCTGGATCGTCCTTATTATGGCTGTAAATGGTGAATGATCCCTTAAGGTTCAGTATGTCATACCAGTCTTTTTTTCTCGTCCCCATGTTCTCAAGAATTCCGATCTCTCCCGAACCGATGAACTGTTCCGCATCATTGACTACAACGGTCATTTCTTTGAGTTCACCGCTTTTAAGTTCAAAAGTACTGAAATTCACGATCGTATTAAAGGGCTCCCCCTGCCTTACGAGTTTATATTTTCCCGGAGGCAGGATCCATGTGGAGTTCATGTCGTCGAATACGCTTTCTTCACGGCTGTATTTAGTTCCGGCAGAAATACCTGTGTCAAAATGAAGGATCTCGTATCCGTAACGCACAAATTCCATGTTCTCGTTGATAAAACTCACTATAAGTCCCGACCAGTCAGGTTCGATCATGGTTGTCTGATGCATATTTATGGTAAAATGTTTCTGCACCATGTCAATAGGGTCGTCGGAAGATCCGAAAAGGAGCGTATATTTACCCGGTTTCAGAAATATGCTCGTACCGGGTCTGTAATCATCAATGACAGATCTGTCCGAGCTGTTGTAGATTCTCAATAGAGGTTCCCACTCAGATATAGACATGACAGGCACGAAAAGCCTTCCCATTCCCAGCTGGTCATCAATGGACTCATCAATGATCTGCTGTTCTGGAGAAACACTGAGCCATGTGTCGTATTTTTCTGCATACATCAGGATCGCGGCAGCAAGAAATATAAGTATATGTAATTTACGGTTCATTTCTTTTTTCCGTCCTTATCAGCATTTCTGAAATAGTCAACGGTCTTGATAATGAATTCATGACTGCCGTCCCTTAAAAGTTCTCCGATCGTTTTTACAAAAAAAGTTATGTCATATTTTCTGATGTCTTTTTTTTCGTTTATGTGATGAGAAACGAGTATTGTTCTGTTCCTGTCTCTCAGTTCAAGAACGACATTTAAATGTGCAAGTACTGTGGTTTCACCGTTGTATATCTCGATGTTATTGATCACTCCTGTTATGTAATAATCAGGTCTTGTCAGGGCATAATCGCTTTTACATTCCTTGAATATTCCCGCAGCATTAATATGATAGATCAGGAGCTCGGGAAGCGATCTGTCGGGTCTTAAAGCCCAGTTGTTTTTTGTATCGAATGAAAGCTTGTGAAGCGACTCTCTTACGACTATGGAATTTCTGTCATATATCCTGTTCATTTCAAAATTCTGAACTTCCACTTTTGCATCGATAGGCAGACCCGTCACTTTGAATCTTTCAAGACTTTCGGGTTCGGGCAAATAGGACACAAGATAGTATTCTTTTACTGTTTTTATACTGCAGGATGCCAGAACGATTATAAGTATCAAATAAACAAATTTTCTATTCACTCTCTTTTCCTCTGATTAGAATATCCGGATTGTCTCTGATCAAAATGGCAAACTCATTTATGTTCTCGAGCGTTTCTTTGAAAAGTTCGATCGATCTGAGCAGATTGCTCCTACCCTGAATGAAAGTGCTTTCCAGAAGGTTTATTGTATGATCTGACTTTTTCATCAGGCTGTTTGCTGAAGCTACCAGTTCTTCAAGTTCCTGCTTATTGATCTTTTCTGATATTTCCGCAAAATTCCTGACAATATCACTGAATTCTTCCGAGTTGATCTTAGCGTCAATACTGTTGAGCGCTTTTTCTGCTGAAACTGAAGCTCTCGATATATTGTCAACCATCATATTGCTTTTCTTGATAAGAACTGATATGTCCTTTTTATTAGTAACGAAGAAATCTTTAGCCTCGACTATCAGAGTATCGAGCTTTCTTGTGTCCTCTTCAAGCTGGTCTATAAGTCTGATAAACTTTGCCGTGTTCTCTCTTGATGTAACATGGATCATATTGTTTAATAGAGTTTCAATCTTCTGTGCGATTATTTCTGCCTTGCCGGTAATATCGTCAAATATATCTGAGCCGGAACGGATGAATTCTCCGGGATCAAGAGTCCTGTCATCGTTCTCGCCCCCAGTAATTTCTATCTGTTTTAGACCTGTTGCAATGCTCTGGTACGAAAGGTTCGCTTCAGAAGTTTCTTTGATCGGAGTATTTTCTTTAATACTTACAGTCACGATGATCTCAGAAATATTTTCGGGATTCACTATAATATCCACTACTTTTCCGATATTTATTCCATAAAATTTTACATCAGTTCCCACATTAAGCCCTGAAACCGACTGTTTTTCGAGTTTGATGTAATAAATGTCATTCCTGGACATCAGCTTGTTGCCTACCAGCAGGAACATGACATACATAAATATCATGAATGTGATCATTATAAGCGTCATCACGCGTATTTTCTGGGCTCTGGTTACCATTCAATTTCTCCAACAATATGCATCCGGGATAAAAATAAGAATAATATTCTCCAAAAGCCACAAAAAAATATTATTTTATTCCGCTTCCGATTTTTGAACATGACAGCCGGTTTGTTGTTTAATGTCTGTCAGGATTGACAAACAATATTAAAAAGTGTATTTTTCAACCGTAAAAATTATGAGGGAACATAAACATAATGAATATTAAAAATATATTTTTCTCCGCACTGATCACTCTTTTAGTCATATCCTGCGAGAAGGATATTCCCGTGCAGACAACAGCTGACAAGTATGCAAATTTTGATCGGGATATGTCGGTAATTCCTGACAGGATCCAGTTCGGTATTGATAAGATATACCATATTAAAATAAGTTTTGATACGAATTATTCTGCCGCTGACGGCTTTAAGGCATCCGCATTTTTTTTTAAGGACAGTGAGGTCATAGAAATCCCTCTTTATGATGACGGCTTTTCGGACGATTCGCTCAGGAATGATCTCGCAGCATCAAACAATATCTGGTCCGGCGGTATCAATGCGCTGGATTTTACAGGGGAAGGCGAATGGCCGCTTTATGTAGAATCTTATCTTTACAACGAGCTTATTGAAACATATCAGCCGGTTGCAGGAATACTCGTGAAGAACAATACCGCGCCGGCAATAGATCAGATATCCGGTATAGCTGAAAATGACACTCTGAGTTCAGGTTTTGAACCTCTTACTCTGGCGATAGAGATAAATGATCCCGACAATGATGAGTCAGGTTATAACGATAATCAGACGCTCAGACTTGAGATCAGGAACAGGGACAATATCCCGAAAGATTACGATTTCGTAAGGTCAGACCCTTTGAGTGATATGATGATCACTCTTGACTCTACTCTCGCTGCAGGTCTAAGTACGAATGACAGATATAAGTTAACCTTCATAGCTACTGACCTGTATGGAGAGAAAGACAGTCTGTCATTTGATAATATCAGGATCGAAAACACCGCACCTTCAGTCAATAATCTCCAGTATCCGGATACAGTGTTCATACCTGCTCAAGATTCAATATATTTCAGCATTGAAGTAAATGTTAATGATCCGCAGGGTCATCTTGAAAGTCAGGATATTGACAGAGTAGAAATGTCGATCCCTTCTTTGAGTTTTACTGCACCTTTGAGAGACGACGGTGATTTTTTCACCAGCGGTGATGACGAAGTAAATGACGGGATCTATACGATCAGTTTCTGGGTTACAAGCACAAATGAGGAAGCGGTCTATCCTTTCGGAATTATCGCTGAAGATAAGGCCGGCAATATCAGTTCTGAAATAAACGGAACACTTATTTTTACAGCTGGTGGAAAAAAATATGTAATACGGGGATCAAATGAAACAAACCTTGATTATTTCAACCCTTTTAATATTAGGTAGTCTTTTTCCGAAACTGACACCGGTAACACCTGAACTGGGAATTGAAGGTCAGGATAAAGGTTATAGTGTCTCGGAGAGGCCCGGGTCGAACTTTACTCTTGATATCATTAATGACGGAAAAGAGGAAAGCTGTCATCTTTTCGCCGCGACCAGCGCCGGAATGACTGTGATTAAAAACGCACAAAGTTCAATTGAAGGTCTCGAGTGGCACAATTCCACGGTCGGA
>JAFGUL010000132.1 GCA_016938535.1 Candidatus Delongbacteria bacterium | reverse complement strand
GTTGACCTTGAGACAAGGGCGGCTATTATCAGCATGAAAGCTGATGAGATAAACCTCTCTCTGGATAATGATGTTGTGATGTTTATCGCGAATAACATAAATACAAATGTAAGAGATCTTGAAGGTGCCGTTAAAAAACTTTATTTCTATCATTCCCACTACAATAAAGAGATCAATATCACGAAGGCGAAAGAGATATTAAAAGAGCTCATAACATCTAAAAAAACATCTCTTAATATTGACAAGATACAGGATATAGTTTCGGAATTCTTCTCTATACCCAAAGATCTTTTAATGAAAAAAACAAGGACAAAAGAAATAGCTGAAGCAAGAGCGGTAGCAATGTATCTCTGCACAACTCAACTTAAGGCTACAACCACAAGCATAGGGATACATTTCGGGAATAGGGAGCACAGTACCGTTTCTCATGCCGCGAATAAAATTCAGAAAAAACTCAATGCCAAAGATCCGGAAACAGTCAAAATGATCGAGGATATTCTGAATGTAATTAACTTATCAACATGTTAACAGGAAGTTATTTGAAACAGTCCGGCAAACATATTATACTCAATGCTTTCAAGAGATATGAACAGGTAGATTCAATAATAGATCTTTCTATCTTTCATTCCTGCAGTGATTTGAAAACTTGTTCACATATCAACACTGTTAATAACAATAAGGTTTTAAAAAGATTAAGATAACTTATTAAAAATAAAAAAGGAGCTTAACATGATTTTCTCCACTTTGAAATCCAATCTGATGAATCAGCTGTCCCTGATAAATCCGATACTTCCTTCACACAGTGCAAAGCCGATAACAGAATGCGTTATTCTTGAACTTAAGGATAATGAACTGACCATTACGGCAACGGATATTTCGGTCACTCTTGTAAACAAAATTGAAGTTAACGGTGTTGAGAACGGAACCGTTGTGGTTCACGGAAAAAAATTCATAAACATCATAAAAAGCCTTCCTGATGTTGTTCTTACAGTTAAAAAAGAAGGCAGTATGGTTAAGATCATCTCGAATAATATAAAGTTCGAACTCGCTGTTACAGAAGATTATGATGATTTCCCGGCTACACCAAAAAATCTTTCGGGGAACAGTCTTGTGATAGATTCCTTCAAACTGAAAACTTATATAGACAAAACAGTTTTCACTGTCTCGCCTGATCAGCTTAGGGCTGTTTTAACGGGAGTTCTTTTCTCTCTTAAGGTAAATCAGCTTACAATGGTTGCCACGGACAGTGTGCGTCTGGTAAAACTCGATGACAAAAGTGTAAAGTATGACGGAGAAGATACCGAGATGATACTTCCAGGAAAATCTCTGCAGATCGTTTCCAATGCTATAAGTAAAAATGAGGAATGTATTATTTACTTCGAAGAGAATTATGTGGAATTCAAATTCGGAACTGTTACTGTATTCTCAAGACTTATCAACGGAAAATATCCGGCGTATCAGGCGATAATACCTGCCAATAATCAGCTTAAGGCGAAATTTGACAAACAGACCGTGATATCAGCCCTTTCAAGAGTTTCTCTCGCCTGCAATCCGGTCACAAAACTTATAAAATTCAATCTTGAGCCCGGTCAGCTAATTATCAACACAGAGGACAGTAATTCATCATCAAAAGCCGAAGAGATAACTCCGATGGATTATAATGATGAAAAAATGCTGGTAGGTTTTAACTCTTCCAAGATCATTGAACTTCTGAAGAATATAAATACAGAAACGGTACAGATAGAATTAAGCAGCGGGAAAAAACCGGTTATAATAAGGCCTTTTGAATCAACGGATTCATACGAAATGATGATGCTTCTGATGCCTTCTTCGGTAGAAAACTAAGATAATGAAATTAAAAGAACTCGAACTTGTGAATTTCAGGAATTACAGTAAACTTGAACTTGAATTTGCAAAAAATATAATTTGTTTTACCGGTTTGAACGGACAGGGGAAAACAAATGTAGTCGAGGCCGTGGCCGTCCTGGGACTTTTAAACAGTTTCAGGACCCAGAATTATTCCGATTTTATAAAATTCGGGGAGGAATATTTTTTCATTAAAGGGACATTTAAGGATAAAAACAACAGGAGTCTCGAAATACAGATAAGTTACGATAATAAAACAAAAAAGATAGTATTTCAGAATAAAAGGATACTGAGGTTTTCCGAAATGTGGGGAAAAATACCTGTTGTTTACCTGATCCCGGACGAAAGTGTTATTACGAACGGACCGCCTTCAGCCAGAAGAGAATTTACCGATAAACTTCTTTCAATGGTTGACAGTGAGTATTTTTCTGTTTTGAACGACTATAATACGGTCATAAAACAGAAAAACAGAATGCTTCTTTCAGCAAAACAGGGCGGCAGGGTTGATATGAATATCCTCAAGGTGTATAATTCTAAAATTGCGTCCCTGAGCAGTGAAATATATTCTAAAAGACAAGATTTTCTAAAAGATTTTCTGGTATATTTTAAAGAAATATTCCCGTTCATTTCTAATAAATTATACGACGGCGATATTAAATACGAGACCACTTACGATCAGGACAGATATTATGAAAGCCTGAGAGAAAAACTCGAACGGTATGCTCAGATAGAGATCAAAAGAGGCACATCGCTGCTCGGTGCACACAAAGACGATCTCGAGTTCCTGCTGAACGGAAGGGAGTTGAAAAAATTCGGATCAAAAGGGCAGCACAAGCTTTTCCTTGTCGCTCTCAAACTTGCCGAAATAGAGTATATCAAATCAATAACCGACGAATATCCGGTTTTTATTCTCGATGACCTTTATTCCGAAATAGATGAAAAAAAGAGCATGAGTGTCGCGAGAGTCCTGGATAAGGATATTCAGACATTCATTACAACAAGCAACAGCAGAATAATCGAGCAGCTTGACAGAAAGATAACACAGCTGTTCGAGATCGATAACGCGGTCTGCAGGGCGGTATAGTTTATGAAGAAGAGAAAAGATCATGTTTACAACAAGCCGAGGGCAATACCTAAGCTGGACTCTGTATTATTTTCTCTTGCTTCGGGATCCGAATTCAGAAAACTTACCGTAATAATGAAGGTCATTAAAGCCTGGAAAGAGGCTGTTGGCGAAAAACTGTCAAAGATCACCGAAGTAATAAAATACGAGAACAGCATTCTGTTCATAAGAGTAAAAAGTTCAGCATGGAGAAATGAGTTTTTTCATATAGAGAATGAGATAAAAACAAAACTTCGGGAAAGACTTGGAAATATTAAGATCAGTAAGATAATGTTCTTCTAAAAAGGAGGGAGCTTTAAATGAGCGAAACAGAACAAATCACAAAAGATGCTTATTCGGCAGACACAATAACAGTTTTAAAAGGTCTCGAGGCTGTAAGGATGAGACCTGCGATGTATATAGGCGATGTAGGCATAAGGGGACTTCACCATCTTGTGAACGAGGTCGTTGACAACTCTATCGATGAAGCTATGGGCGGTTACTGCACCAGGATAGATGTGGAGATAACTGCAGACGGCGGAGTTTCCGTTCTTGACAACGGAAGAGGCATCCCGGTCGATATTCACAAAGAAGAGAATAAACCCGGGGTCGAGATCGCAATGACCATTCTGCACGCCGGCGGTAAATTCGATAAGGAGAACTACAAGGTTTCCGGCGGTCTTCACGGCGTAGGTGTTTCATGTGTCAACGCGCTGTCGCATAAGATGATAACGGAAGTCTATAAGCATAAAAAACATTATAAGATCGAGTTCGAAAGAGGTTTGACGGTCAAACAGCTTGAAAATATCGGCCCGACAGAACTCAACGGAACAAAACAGACCTTTTATCCGGACTCCAAAATATTCGAAACGGTTGAATTCAATTTTGAAACGATCGCCCACAGGCTAAGGGTACTCGCCTTTCTGAATAAAGGCCTTCTAATAACTCTAAAGGACAACAGACAGGAGCACATCAAAGAGGACGGTACGGCTCCTTATTTTGAATTCCGATACGAAGGCGGACTGGCGGAGTTCGTAAAATATATTGATGAGAATAAGAAAAGTATCTGTGAACCAATACTCATCGAAAAAACCAACGACGATTATCCTGTAGAGATAGCCCTTTCATGGAATGATACCTACAGGGAGAACATAGAGTCTTATGTGAACAACATCCATACAGTCGAAGGCGGTACGCACGAAGAGGGCTTTAAGTCGGCTTTGACCAGGGTCATCAACAAATATGCCCTCGACAATAAAATATTCAAGAACGATAAAATGAAACTTTCGGGTTCTGATGTCAGAGAAGGTTTGACAGCTGTGATCTCTATCAAGGTTATGGAACCCCAGTTCGAAGGTCAGACAAAAACAAAACTGGGTAACGGGGAGGTGACGGGGATCGTTCAGTCCGCCGTCTATGAAAAACTTCTTGAATGGATGGGAGAAAACCCCAGAGTCTCAAGAATGATCGTAGATAAATGTACTGAGGCTCTGCGTGCGAGAGAGGCTGCGAGAAAAGCCAAAGACCTGATAAGAAGAAAATCAGCATTTGAGGGCGGTTCGATGCCTGCAAAACTTTATGACTGTATGAAAGGTACAAATCCGATGGATTGTGAGCTTTTTATAGTTGAGGGAGATTCAGCGGGCGGATCAGCCGTTGACGGAAGAGATATCAGATATCAGGCGATACTTCCATTAAGAGGAAAAATACTCAATGTTGAAAAGGCAAGGCTCGACAAGATGCTGGCCAATGAAGAAATAAAAAGTCTGATCAATGCGATCGGGACAGGTATCGGGGAATCC
This sequence comes from Candidatus Delongbacteria bacterium, assembly GCA_016938535.1. Next base: position 7,534 of record JAFGUL010000132.1, on the reverse strand, counting down.
GAGATCGACAACCCGAACGGATCGAACGGAAGCGGCGAGAACGGAGCTTCCTCAAGTGACGGATTTTCGATCGAAAAACTCCGTTACGGAAAAATAATCTGTATGGCCGATGCCGATGTTGACGGTGCTCATATAAGCACGCTTCTTCTCACTTTTTTCTTCAGATATATGCCTGAACTGGTCAAAAGGGGGCATATCTTCCTTGCGATGCCTCCTCTTTACAAAGTCTCCAAGGGAAAGACAGCGCATTATGTTTATCCCGGTCAGGAAGAAGAAAAGAACAGGCTTGTTAAGGAGCTCGGCGGAGAGGACGGCAGAGGAGTAAGTATTCAGAGGTATAAGGGTCTTGGAGAGATGAATCCTGATCAGCTGAAAGAAACTACTCTTGATCCTAACGGAAGACTTATCAAAAGGATCAGTATTGAAGATGCGGTTGAAGCTGACAGAATATTCACGATGCTTATGGGGGACGAAGTCCCGCCGAGAAAAGACTTCATAATAGAAAAATGTCATTTTGCACAGAACATTGATGCATGATGATTATAAAATAAAAACTGCTTCGCCGGATGATATTCATAAGATCGCGAGAGTACATGTGGACTGCTGGAGAACGACATATAAGGACATTGTTCCCGATGAAAAACTGCAATCAATGAGTTATGAGAAAAGTGCTGAAAGGTGGAAGGTTTTTTTCACGGGAACGGAGGATAAGATAAGCACTATACTTCTTCTTGACCGTAATGAGGAATTTGTCGGATTCTGCGCAGGCGGCCGGATAAGAAAGATGTCAGAAAGAACAGCAGGTTATGACGGAGAGATAAAAGCGATCTACATACTGAAAGAGCATCAGAGAATGGGTTTAGGGAAAAAATTAATAAGCAGTTTTGAAGAAATATTTCAGAAAAACGGAATTTTTTCGTATATTATATGGGTGTTGAAGGACAACAGCTCCAAAGAGTTTTATAAAAAGCTCGGCGGAAAACTTCTGACAACAAAAACCTATGAAATAGGCGGAAAAAAATTGAAAGGGCTGTGTTTCGGCTATAAAATCGTATCATAAGGGGATTTATGAATTTTAAAGACAGAGTTATAGAAACGATAAAAAAGAAAAATTCCGCTCTATGCGTCGGTCTTGATACCGAACCCGGAAAACTTCCGGATATTCTCAGGAACGAGAAAGACCCCGTTTTAAAGTTCAACAAAGAAATTATCGAAGCTACAAAAGAATTTACCGCGGCTTACAAACCGAATCTGGCATTTTATGAGCAGTTCGGGACAAAAGGGTTCGGTTATTTCGAAAAAACGCTCGAATACATCGGTGATGATGTATTGAAGATAGCAGATGCAAAAAGAGGCGACATAGGAAATACATCAAAAAAATACGCACACGCTTTTTTCGAACATTTCAACTGCGACGCAATTACACTCAGCCCTTACATGGGGGAGGATTCTGTTTCACCTTTCCTTGAAAGAGAAGATAAGGGAGTTTTCATTCTCGCTCTCACATCAAACAAAGGATCATTCGATTTTCAGATGCAGAAAATGGCTGACGGAAGATTTCTGTATGAAACAGTGATAGAAAAGATCAGTTCATGGAACTTGAAGAACAACTGCGGACTTGTGGTAGGTGCAACTCACCCTCAGATGTTCGAGGGCATAAGAAAACTCGCCCCAGACCTTCCGTATCTTATACCCGGTATCGGTGCTCAGGGCGGAGATCTTGAAAACACCGTGCGGTACGGGTTTGTAAAAAATGATGTTTTGGCTCTCGTAAACTCTTCAAGAGGGATAATATTCGCTTCGAACGGACCCGATTTTGCGGAAAGAGCAGCGGAAGAGGCGAAAAAACTGAGAGATCAGATAAATAACTACTTATAGAGACGCTGAAGAATGAGCAATTTAAAGAAACTCTTAGATTCAAATTTTCTGGAATACGCCAATTATGTCGTAAAAGAAAGGGCGATTCCGGATATAAAGGACGGTCTGAAACCTGTTCAGAGAAGGGTTCTGTATTCCATGTTCCGCATGGATGACGGAAGATTCAATAAAGTAGCCAACATTGTCGGCCACACGATGCAGTTCCATCCGCACGGGGACAGTTCCATCGGCGATGCGCTTGTCGGGCTCGGAAGCAAGGATCTTTTTATTGAAACCCAGGGTAATTTCGGCAACATCATAACCGGGGACAACGCCGCCGCCGCCAGATACATAGAAGCCAGGCTTACACCGCTTGCAAAAGAAGTTCTTTTCAATAAGGATATTACAGAATACACTGATTCGTACGACAGAAGAAATATGGAACCCGTAGCTTTCCCGGCAAAGATACCCGTTGCTCTTCTTCTCGGAGTTGAAGGCATTGCGGTCGGGATGTCAACTAAGATACTTCCACACAATTTCAATGAGGTGCTTCAGGCTCAGATAGACTATCTTGAAGGGAAAGAATTCAGGCTCTATCCGGATTTTATTCAGGGCGGTATGATAGATGTGTCAGAGTACGGGGACGGGAACGGAAAGATAAGGGTCAGAGCTGTAATTGATGCACCGACAGACAAAAAACTGATCATCCGCGAGATACCGTACGGAACTACTACAGAATCCCTGATAGCTTCAATAGAAAAAGCTTCCAAATCGGGAAAGATAAAAGTCGCTTCTATAAACGACTATACCACATCTGAAGTTGAGATCGAGATAAATCTTGCAAGAGGTTATACTTCCGAAGATGCCATTTCCGCATTGTATGCGTTCTCCGACTGTGAGAAAAGTATATCGGCATCACTTTTGCTGATAAGGAACAAGGTACCGGTAGTAGTTTCGGTCACCGATGTAATAAAAGAGACAACGGATAATCTTGTAGGATACCTGAAAAGGGAACTCGAGATCAAACTCGAAAGGCTGAATGAAAAATTCCACGCCCGGACACTGATGCAGATATTTATTGAGAACAGGATATACAAAAAGATCGAGGAACTGAACAATTATACTATGATCTTAAACACGGTTAAAGATTCTTTCATTCCTTTTGAGGCCGAGCTGGTCCGTGAGGTGACTTATGATGATGTTGAAAAACTCCTTCAGTTGCCGATAAAGCACATTTCACGGTTCGATATCAACAAAAACAAAAAAGAACTCAATGAAATTATAAGATCAATTAAAGCTGTAAAGAAGGATTTGGGCAGAATAAAGGACTTTACTGTAGATTATATTGGATCTCTTATTGAAAAATATGGTGAAAAATACCAGAGAAGAACAAAGATTGAGAGCCTTGAAACAATTCTCGCAAAAGATGCCGCGATAGAAAACATAAAGCTTTATTACGACAGATCGAACGGTTATCTGGGAACTAATTTAAAATCAGAAGAATATATAATGGTCAGTGAATTTTCACATGTTCTTTTGATGTTCAAGAACGGCACTCACAGGGTGGTTAAACCTCATTCAAAGGAGTTCATAGGTAAAGGACTTCAGTATTTTGATACAACAAATCACCTGAACGGGGCTGTTTTTTCCATCATATACCGCGACAAAAAAACCGGTTACAGCTATGTTAAGAGGTTCGATGAGATAAAATACATTCTCGACAAGGATTACAGATACTATCCCGATGGCTGTAAGCTCGATTATTTTACAAAAAGAACCGACCTGCACTTTACCTGTGATCTGGAACCCGGTAGACGTACAAGGAATCTGCAGGTTGAATTCGATCTTTCCGATTATAAGATCAAGGGTCTTTCCGCAAAAGGTGTCAGGATAACAAATAAAAATATTGTAAAGATCAAAGCTGAAAGAACCGAGAATAACGAACCTGAAGCAAACGGGGAAGTATCAGAACCTGTTGTTGTAAAAAAAGATCCTGATCTTTTTGACGAACTTGAAGTAAAGCAATAATGATAAAGGGGGAAACATGAAAATATATATAATGATCATAGCGCTGATCGTTTCTTATGCCTTCGGACAGTCGGCTTTTGATCCGGACGCCGATCCTGATTTTGGCGGCGGAGTCGAAGTTACTTTCGGAACAGAGAAAAAAGCCGAACCTGCTGTAATAGAGCAGGAACCCGGGGGTACTTCAAATGGAGCTGAAACCGGATCTGTTGTCATTCAGGCAACGGAATCTGTTCCTGAAAAACCGGAAGGGAATTTAATATCCAAGCTTCCCGATCTGATGAATAACATCTTCGACGGTAAAAATGTAAATATCGAAAATATTATTTCGGGAGACGATCCTGAAGTAAAAGGATTTATTTCGAATATTCAGGCCGCTCCATTCTATGACAATATTCTCAGTTTTGAAATAGTAGAACCGAACAGCCAGGCGGTAAAACTTGTTCTCTATAATGTAGAATCTCAGTTTTTGCTACATATTTCGCCGATAGATGATTACGAAAAGAATATCAAAAATATTCCCTATCCCGTTAAAGACAAAGGTGTTAAATGGCATCCGACCGAGAATTATCTGATCTTTCAGTCGAACGGCTACATGAACAGGGACCAACTCTTTATGGTCGAGATACTTGACAAGTATTTTATGGAGGAAGAGAGCATAAAGATTACCAGGCTGGATTTTACAGAACCGAAAAGAACAATAAACCACTGCCTTTTCCCCGAATTCAATTCGACGGGAAAGGATCTTTATTTTACCGTCAGAGTCGAGAAGGAAGATAAGAATCAGAGGTATAACAGATATAACAACATTGCTTTTGTAAAAGATATCTTCAGTTACAGGGATAAAGATTTTTCAGGTATAAAATATGAGGTTCTTTTTAACAAAAATTACGATCAGAAAAAACCTGTGTGCTCTCCGACTGATCCTGATATGTTCGCATTTGTTTCATACAATAAGGATTTCAAGGACGGATTCGGATATGCTGACTACTCTCTGGTTGTTCACAACCGGAGGACAAATACTATAGCAAATGTAGGAAGGATGAACGGATTCAGGGATTATCCTTACCAGTGGAGCCCTTCGGGTAAAAAATTATATTTCACAAAAGCTGCACCGATTTCCGAAACGCCGAGAGATTTCAGGGACGACAGGATCAACAAGATCAATCTTCATGTTGCAGATATTAAGGCCAGAGAAAACGAGATCGAAATTGAGTACGAAAATAACCAGAATTCGGATATAGTTCTTGGTGATGTCGCTACGAAAGATTACGGGATAGCTTTTATTGGAGACGATCTTGTGCTCATGGCGAAATACGATCCGTATGAGGCTATCTTTATGGTCGATATGGAAAAGTGGAGAACGAACGACGGTTTTTACATCAAACAGCTCCCGACCCAGTACGAGAACGACTATCCGGTCCTGACATCTGAGAATTTTTATTTCCTGAAATATGAATATTTTACGGAAGGTACGGTCAGCACTATCTGTTCAATTCCCTATGAACCTAAGATAGATGAGGAAGCCCGGAGGAAAAAAGCGGAAAGAAGGGCCAAGAAAAAAGCCGCAAGGAAAGCCGCTCAGGAACAACAGGGGGAATAGATCAGTGACTCCCGCCGTAAGCCATTTTAATTAAATGGTCTAAAGTTAAAAGAATTTCGTTCATATATTCATCAACGGCCCTGACGCTGCCCGGAAGAGAGTAGATCAGGGTCTTTTCTTTTACTCCCGCGACGCTTCGTGAAAGGAGCGCATTGGGTATTGTCTGACCGTATTTGAGCCTGATGTGGTCCATAATTCCCGGGATCAGCTTATCGCAGAACCCGGTCACGGCTTCGGGGGTTATATCTCTCGGCCCGATACCCGTTCCGCCGGTCGTGAAAATTATATCAGAGTACTCCGAAACAGCTTTTTCAAGAGCTTTTTTAAGCAAATCTTTATCGTCCGGCATTACTTCGACGGAAATTTCGGCATCAGCACCCGAAAAATGCTCCTGGAGTCTTTCCTTTATCTTAGGGCCGCTCTTATCTTCGTAAACACCTCTGTAAGCTCTGTCGCTCAAAGTTATTATCTGTATTTTTAACGGTTTTTTTATGTACTCCACCCTGTCGCCGGCAGAAATTACTCCTGGTTTAATCACTTTGCAGAACATGCCTTCGTCGAACATGATGTTCCAGCCGGTTTCTTTCAAAACCGGACTGTCATAATAATGAGGTTCCTTGCCTATCTGCGTCACTTCGACTACGGCATTGTTCAGAACGAACCTGTCTCCGAGCCTGACATCTTTAATGTCGGTAGAACTGATCACGACATTTGCCGCGAATTCACCCGATCCGGTCTTGCGCCCCGTCTCTTTTTCAAATTTCTTCACGCTTTCTTCTGAGAGTATCGTGATCTGCCTGTGCCAGTCGCCCGCGTGAGCGTCGCCTTTTATGCCGGTCTTTATAATTTCAGCTTTTTCAACAGGATGCTTGGCAATTCCTCTCTTTTCTGAAATATTTATATGTTTGATCTTTATCATTTCACTCTCCTGCAGGCATATAGATCACTTCATCACCCGGTTGTATGCTTCCTGTGCGGATCACCTTCGAGAAAAGTCCTGTTTTAGGCATTATGCATTTGCCTACCGACCTAAAGATCGTGCAGCCGTCCCCGTGGCATTCTTTTCCTATCTGGGTGATTTCAAGCTCGACCTCGCCGATTTTGATCCTGTCGCCGACCGCAGGTTTACATAATTCTATTCCCTCTATGAGAAGGTTTTCGCCGAAAGCGCCGTCAATTATTTTAACCTGAGGATTCTCGCTGCGAAATTTCTCTACAATGTCAAATGAAAGAAGGCTTATCTGCCTGTGCCAGTCGCCGGCGTGAGCATCGCCGACAATACCTTTTTTATTGATCAGCGCAGCCCCGACAGCGTGTTTTTCGGTGCCTTTATTTTCCGATATACAAATCGCTTTTAATTTTCCCGTCTGCATTAAATTTCTTCCTTGGTCTTTTTAGTTAGTTTTATACCCGACATGACCATTTTTTTATCTACGGCCTTGCACATATCATATATAGTAAGAAGAGCGACATTTACAGCCGTTAGAGCCTCCATTTCGATCCCCGTTTTACCTATACACTTGGCGAAGCTTCTTACGATAACACCGTCTTTGGTCAGCTCTGTCGTTACATCGAGCTTTGTGATATTTAAAGGATGGCAGAGAGGGATCAGTTCTGAAGTTCTCTTTCCGCCCATAATGCCCGCTATCTGAGCAGTTGTCAGCACATCGCCTTTTTTGTTCTTGTTCTCGATTATAAGCTCAATAGCCAGCGTGCTCAAATGGATCTTCCCTTCAGCTTCAGCTGTTCTTATCATGTCAGGCTTATTACCCACATCGACCATGTTTGCTCTACCCTCTTCGTCAACATGCGAAAATTTCATTCTAACCTCCCACGTTATAAAATTCATGAGATCTGCTTAAAGTGCCCTTCTGCGGTTTGCTCTCAACTGCCAGCCTGATCGCTTTGCATGCGCCGTACTCTCTTACAGAAAAGCCGATATCGGAGAACAGGCAGGGAAGGACATCGCCCTTCGCAGACAACCTGATCCTGTTGCAGACAGAACAGTCTCCGCCGATGCCGCCGTCAACGACCCAGAACTCGCCGGTG
>JAFGUL010000131.1 GCA_016938535.1 Candidatus Delongbacteria bacterium | reverse complement strand
TGACATTTTACTCTCCTCTATTCATTGAAGAATATGTTATTTATGAAGTATACTACTAAAATAAAGTAGATTTGTCAACAAATATGAGAATATTATTTTAAGCTAGATAATCCTTGAAAGCTGATATTACGGTATTTATATCCGAATTATTAAGATCAAGATGAGTAACTAGTCTGATATTTTTATGACCTGTTATTAAAATGCCTCTTTCTTTCAGAAATTTTTCAACATCTTTATCTACATTCTTTAAAAGTTCAATGAAGACCATGTTCGTTTCAACTGAATTCATGTCAAGCTTTATTCCGTCGATTGTGCTTAGACCTTCCGCAAGTATTTTAGCCTTTTCATGATCTTCAGTGAGCCTTTGAACATTGTTCTCAAGCGCGTAAATACCGCCAGCGGCGATCACACCGGCCTGTCTCATTCCTCCGCCGAGCATTTTTCTCCAGCGGCGGGCTTTGTTTATTACTTCCTTTGTTGAGCAGAGTAGGGAACCCACAGGTGCGCCCAGTCCTTTTGACAGGCATATCTGAATTGAATCGAAGTATTTTGTTATCTCTTTTACATCGATCACGAGCTTTACTGCGGCATTGAACACTCTTGCCCCGTCGAGGTGCATCTTGAGTTTGTGCTTATTCGCGAACAGTGAAGCTTCTTTTATGTAATCAAGTGGAAGTATCCTTCCGCCGTAAGTATTTTCGAGACACAAAAGTTTTGTTTTTGCAAAGTGGAAATCGTCAGGTTTAATTCGCTTCTTCACTTCGTTCAGATTAAGTCTTCCCAGTTCGTCGGTTTCCACTGGCTGAGGCTGAATAGATCCCAGTACGGCTCCTCCCCCACCCTCATATTTGTAAGTGTGAGCATCCTGACCGACAATATACTCGTCTCCCCTTTCACAGTGGCAGAGCAGCGCTAGCAGGTTAGCCTGAGTTCCGCTCGTAGTAAAGACAGATGCCTCCTTGCCCAGCATTTCAGCTCCGAACTCTTCGAGTCTGTTGACAGTAGGATCGTCACCGTAAACATCGTCTCCGACTTCTGCTTCGTACATTGCTTTCCGCATTGCTTCGGACGGTCTTGTTACTGTATCACTTCTAAGATCAATAAACTTCACTTATTTTCTCCATATTTTGTGGCTAATACATCAATTATAATTCCATAAACTATCCCCGCGATAAATCCGGGTGTGTCGATAAAATCCGTAGCTGAATATAGCGAGAAGCTCACGATCAGACCGAGAATTCCTCCTCTTAAGGCCCCAGTTGTTAAAGAATTAGATACCGGAGTATAAAAACCTATCATCAGACCCATTACAACTCTGTTGAACCAGGTCGCAAAAAGAAACATCCCTGAAATCTGATCGCCCATTCTTGCATTTACACCTATAATGCAGAAAACTCCGAGCACGGCTCCGAGGATCAGTCCTGATGCAGCTCTTTTGTTCATTTTACCTCCGCTTTTTTGAATTCGGATACGAACTGCCTCATGTCCTCCAGAAGAACAGCATCGGGTTTGCACCTGAGCACCATTCCGTCCAGGAACATAAGACTCTTTATTATCGAGAACATACCCTTTTCAAATCCCATTCCGCAATTCACACCGAGCTTGATAGTCTCCATCATTTTTTTTGTCAGCGATACTTGCTTTACGCTCTTTCCTTTAAAATCCGCATAAAGCACATTGAATTTCTTTCTGAATTTTTCAAATTTTTCGCCTGATATTGAAGTTTCTGCCATTTCATTGAGCCTTTGAGCGCACATATCGTAGTCATATTGGGACAGCGCATCGAAGAAATTTAAAAGCCCGTGACTGAGCCTCTTGCTTACATACCCGATCGCTCCGGTATCGACAAAATATATCTTTCCGCAGCAGACCATAAGGTTACCCGAGTGAATATCGCCGTGGAAAGTGCCTATATTGAACATGAAGAATCCGTGTATTTTGAAAAGCAGGAGCAGATCTTCGTACTTCATATCCGTATCTAATATTTCATCGAAAGTCTTTCCGGGAATATATTCCGAGATCATAATATTTTCTGAACTCATTTCTTTGTATATCTTCGGGAATGACATCATTGAAAGATCGTAGATATCTTTATTTTCTTCATAGATCTTACGCAGTATTTCGTGCCCTTCGATCTCGTTTAAAAGGTTAAGTTCCCTTAATGTATAATCTTCGATATGTTCGAGAATACCTATCGGATCAAAAACCCTCGCAAGCTTGGGATAGAAGAATATTGCGAATTTGAACAGCCTTTTTACAGCTTTCACATCCTTCTCGAATTTTTTCTTGAAGTCGGATTTTATAATTTTGATCACGACATCTTCGCCGGATATAAGTTTTGCACGGTAAACCTGACCGACCGAGGCTGTAGCTAAAGGTTCTTCGTCAATGTGGGAAAACTTTGACCTATCAACATTTTTCAGGGCGTCTTCTGATCTGATAGGAGTATTGGCCCTGTACAGTTTAGAAAGCTCGATACAAGTGTTTTCGTCCAGAAAGTCTATCCTAAGGGCATGAACCTGACCGATCTTTACAGCAAGAAGTCCCATTTTCTGGATCTTTTCAATATCAGGTTTATTTCCGTATATCATTCGTATAAGCTTAAGAAATGAAAAGATATTCATACAGCTCCCTTTTAAAGATAGAGCATTTTTATCAATAATTCCACATTCTCGTGATCAACTATCACAGAAGATTCTTCGAATGAAGGCGGACCGAATTTTGTTCTCGGGTTATTTGATATTCCGAACCCCTCTTTCGGTTTTCCGTACCAGGTTTTGTCGAGCTTTTCGTTGGAGTTCTCATCATGAAGGATCGATATCGCATAGGTCCCTGAACTGATCACGAAAGAAAAATCCGTTCTCTTATTTTTAATTTCACTGCTTGAGATAAGTACTGCGAGATCAGGATCTTCGGGAAACCCTTTTTCGTTATCATAAACAAGAAGCCTGCATAATCCTTTATCGCTCTTGAAACCTGTAATAGCAACTTTTACATTTACGCTGTCATTCGCACTAATTTGAGTATAAGCAGATATTGCAAATAGAATAATTATTGCTATAAGGTTTTTTGTCACAGCTTAATTCCGTCTTTCTTCATGATAATTTCAGCAGAGATCCTTCCTGATTCATAGATCGTCGGAAGACCGCTGCCGGGATGAGTTCCTCCGCCGACAAGGTAACAGTTCTTAAACTCCTCGAACTCGTTATGCGGCCTGAAATAAAGCATCTGTCCCACATTGTGAGCGAGGTTGAAAGTGGCCCCGAGATATACTGAATGACTGTTCTCCCAATCATGCGGTGTAACTATTTTTTCCTCTTCAATATTTTCCTTAAGTCCGGTAAAACCGCCTCTCGTTTCAAGAGCTTCGATTACTTTATCCCTTAAGGTCATTTTTTCTTTTTCCCAGTCAATACGGCTCTTATTGTTGGGAACCGGAACCAGAACATAGACAGCACTCCTTCCTTCGGGAGCAAGGGTCTTATCTGTAACTGAAGCATTCTGGACATAGAAAGAAAAATCTTCGGACAATTTCATTTCTTCCGTTATCTCGTCAACATTTTTCTTGTAGTCCTTCGCGAAAATTATGCTGTGATGCGCTAAATCCTTATATTCCTTTTTTACGCCCAGATAAAGCATGAAGGTCGAGCATGAATAATCCTTTGATGCAAGATTCTGATTCGTCCATTTTTCCCTGTTCTCTTCGCTGACAAGTTCCTTCATAGCATAAGCGAAATCTTCATTTATTACCACATGATCCGCTTTTTCAATTCTGCCGTCATTAAGCTCAACACCGGTCGCTTTACCGTTCTCGACGATCACTTTCTTAACCGGAGTTGAGAGATGGATTTTTCCTCCGAGCTGCTTACAGGCTTCTGCCATTCCGCGGGAAAGTTTATTTAGTCCTCCGGTTACATGATATACGCCGCCGCCGTGCTCAATAAAAGATATTATACTGAAAGTTCCGGGTGCCGTCCACGGAGACATTCCTATATATTTAGCCTGAAAAGTAAATGCTATCCGCGTGTCGGGATCTTCAAAATATCTGGAAAGTACACTGTACAGACTGGTATGCGCATCCAGATAAGGAATAGCTTTGATAAGATGCATAGAAAAAAAGTCGCTCAGCTTTCCGTATGGTATAGAAAGGCACGGAAGGAGTTTGTCATATTTATTTTTTTCTTTTTCAAGATATTTTAAATATCCTTCAAAGCTGCCCGGACAGAATTTTTCCATGGTATCTTTCATTTTAGCCTTATCGGGAGAAGGATAGAGCTCTCTTCCGTCGGCAAATTTCAGCCTGTATAAAGGATCTAGCCTTATTACTTCAACAAAATCTTCAAGCTTTTTACCGGATTTTTGGAATACAGCTTCGAGTACATCCTTCATCATAAAAAATGTGGGACCGATATCGAAAATATAATTGCCGAGTCTGAAGAAAGAATTCCTGCCGCCTACCTCGTTCTGCTTTTCATAAATATCGACTTTGTAGCCTTTAGACGCAAGAAGCATTCCCGCGGTCAGTCCTCCTGGACCTCCGCCGACGATTATCACTTTTTTGTCCATGACAGTCTCCTATTTTTTCTTAAAAATTCCGCAGTAGCAGGTCAGATCTCTTATCAGATGTTTTGGTATTTTTCCCTTTAATATAGATTTTATACCCATAAGATATGGATATCTCCACGGAAGAAGTTCTTTGTTGAAATTCTTTATATAATTAGTGCTTAGGATATCTTCTCTTTCAAGATCATTCTTTGATATCATTATCGTTTCGGGGGTCTGATCATAATATTTGCTGATTATATTAAGAAGCTCTGCAGCTTTATGTAAAGGAATATCTGCGGAACCGTCTGTCGAAATATCAAAAGTTAGGATGAGATGCCCACCCGGACTGGTGATCCTTGCAAGCTCTTTAACAACTGCTTCATAATCGTCGGTGTGTTCAAGTACAGAAATACAGTAGACTACCGAATAGTATCCGTCTGCTCTATCAATTTCTTTTATGTCGGAAGAAAAATATTTTACTTCAGATCCTTTTTCCGAATTAACTCTTGAATACTGAACCTCAAGCGCGGGGTCATAATCGCAGCATTCTATCTCAGCACCGGGAAACTTTTCTTTGAGATAATACGGAAAAAAAGTTATGCCCGAACCTGCATCAAGTATCCTGAAACCGTCACTCACATACGTCTGGATTGCGTCTGCTACAAAAGGATATTCGTACTGCCTGCTCCACTGATGGAATGAATCCCCGACCCATTTTTTAGAAAATTCAGGAAATAGTTTTTCCTGCAGCTTAATAAATTCGTCAGAATATTTCTCAAGCTCTATAAAGATACTGCTTTCCAAAGCTTTGTTGTATTCGGATATTTTTATAATACCCTGATTCATTTATTCTCCGCAGATGTTGATCTGTATAATAAGTATCCGGATCCGGCAACCGAAATAAGGAGAAGAAAAAGCAGGGCTTTGAATGAGCCTGTGTCCTTTCCCTCTACAAGACGGCCCTTCCCGGTCATCACCTGCAGAAAGAACCAGTCGTTGGGGCCTCCTTCTACTCCGTAAGCCTTTTGTTCAGGAGTCATATTACCGGTCATTATTCTGATGTTATTTAGAAGCAGCGAACTTGAAAAATCCGTCATCATACTTTTTCTTGATTCATGCGCCCATGTCATGTCGGAAGTTCCGTAGACCTGCTTCGCCTTATACTCAAGAGGCATCTGAACAGACTGATAGTTCACGCCTGAGCCGATCAGCTGGAAAAGTACAGAAATAATACACAGTGCATAAAATGTCGTTCTGACTGCTGTTTTTCGTGAAAATTCCGATCTTTCATAGAAGATCACGCTGATGAAAAGTACCGGATAGACCGGAAGAAGATATCTCACTCCCCAAGCGGCACTTCCCGCATAACTCAACGGAGCTCTTAATGCGTAAAGCACAATGTAACCTGTTATAATGGTACCTACCAGGATCAACTCAGTTTTTAGCCTTCTGAAAAAACTCCGTAAAGAGATCAGGAGGATGATCATGAAAGGAGATAAAAAGAATATCGACCTGTTCGGAGCAAAAAGAATAAGGTAAATACCGTTAATAAAATTGAGGGGGCCGCTGGTATAGAATGCAGTATTCTTGTCTCCGTACTCTGACAGTACTTTATTCGTTTCTTCAAGAAATTTCTGCTGGGACTGAAAACGGTTATAATATCTCAATGCTTCTTTATAATTATCATCGGTGGGATCTTCTCTCTCAACAAGTCTCGCGGCGCTTTCAAACTTACGGTAGGTTTCAGGAAGATTTTTTTCAAGCGACTGCCTGACTTCGTTCCTGTCTAAAGTGTATCCCGATTCAATGACCGATCCGAATCTGTAGTAATTCGTAAAGCCAAACAAAGCTGCAAATATAAAAAAGCCCGCGGTGTAAAATACTAATGACCTTACAGTATCTTTTCCCGAAATTCTGTAAACTGTATAGACAGCGAGAAGAGAAAATAAAACCGCAAAGATCGGCGCGTCGGGTCTCGCCAGAAGAGTATAACCTGAGCTCAAACCGGAAAAGAACATATACACAGGCTTCTTATGCCTTCTGTATTTAAGCAGATAATAAAACGATATCGAAATACTAAGCAGCGTAACCGGTTCAGGCAGAAGATATTTTGAATGTACGAAAAGAGGTGTCCCCAATGCAAAAAGAACAGTATAAAAAAAAGATTTTCTTGCACTTAAGAACAATCTGAAGATAAGAAATATGAACATTGAAGCCAGAGCCGCAAAGAACTGATTGAAAATATACATAATGAAATTTGAGTCACTACTGAATGTATTTGAAGCTTTTATAAAAAAAGCCAGGGGGGCGATTATGCCCAATCCTTCCATTGCATAGAAAAGTCCTGTCTTGGGACTGTATGCTACTCCTGCCGAGAGTTTCTGCTCTGAACCCATACTGCCTGTCTCGATCCAGTTCGATGCATACCTGAGAACATCTACATCCATCGATGTTGTTATTCTCTGATTTGAAAAAAGAATATATATTGACAGCATTAAAACAAATATTAATAAAGGATCGTACTTTTTCATGATCTGCCGGTAAGAAATTTTATCGTTCCGATATAGAACCTTATTATTTCACCGGGTGCCGATTTGAACATTATCCAGAAATCTTTTTTTGAATCTGAAAGATAAACCAGAAAGAGAAGATATATCAGGATAAGAACCGGGAGTGCATAATTAATATATGCAGCTATAACGATGATCAGTGAAATATGGAGGCTGTAGTATAAAAAAGAGAATATGTTGAATTTTCTCAGGTATCGTTTTGCCCACCTGAAACCGTTCTCAACTATCTCTCTGTTTGTTTTGACCTTCAGATCGCCGATAAACTGCACATTCACATCGGTATGAGATAATATCCTGTAATTAAGATCGTAAACTATTTTTCTGAAAATATCATCGCTTCCTCCGTCAAAATCAAAACCCTTTTCCACCAGCTTATTGAAAAGTTCCTTCTCAACGAACAGCATAGCCTTATTCTTACTTACTTTTCTGAAATTCTTTTTTGTTATCCATAATTCATTTTTGTAGCGGCTCTGCGGAAAGTGAGGACTGTAAAGCCTTGAGTATATCTGATACATGAAAGTATCGTGGTCCGACCTGTATTTATCCATGTTGAGCTCGCCGGACATAATGGGACTGTAATTCAGAGTTTCGATATTTTTCAGTATATCTTTTCTGACTACGGTCCTCTGATCCACGAAAAGAAGGTTATCGTATCGCGAATTCTTTGCACCGATCGCCATTGCCTCGGAATATCTTACATTTTTCCTTTTCCCGATCACTCTTACGTCATAACCAGTTGCGATCCTGTACGTCCTGTCCGTAGACCCGTTGTTCACAATGATCACTTCAAAATCCTCTTTCGGATAATCTACCGACTGAACCGCATCCACGCATCTGTACAAAGTGTCCTCTGCATTGAAGCATGGTATTATCACTGAGAATTTCAGAAGGTCCTCCCTGTTTTTTCCGCATTTATCTTTAATATCGAACGGGCAATATTAAGCGCTTCGGCATTTTCTTTCACGTCGTGAACACGGAAAATTTCAGCTCCGAATATATATGCAGCCGTGTTAGCGGCGATCGTTCCTGTCAGTCTGCCCTCAGTATCATTATCAAGTATCTTTCCGATAAAACTTTTTCTTGAAACGCCGATCAATACAGGACATCCTATACTTTTGAAATAACCTATATTTCTGATAAGACTGAGATTACCTTCAACCGATTTGCCAAATCCTATTCCGGGATCGATGATAATTGAATCTCCCGATATTCCTGCAAGCAGAGCTTTCTCGTAAGAATCTCTGAGAGCCGAATAAATTTCATTAATAATGTCGCAATATCCTGTTTCATCCTGCATTGTACCTGGTTCACCTCTCATGTGCATCAGGCATAATCCGGCCGAGTGAGAAGCTGCGATCCTCAAAAGATCCGGACACGGTTCAGCACCGTAAATATTATTTATCATGTCCGCTCCCTCTGTCAAAGCCGCCTCAGCCACGTCAGCCTTATAAGTATCCACGCTTATACATACATCGGACTGCTCTCTTATTCTCTTGATAACGGGAACTATCCTTTCTATCTCATCGTTCGATGAAACTCTTTTTGAACCGGGTCTTGAAGATTCACCGCCGATGTCGATAATATCCGCCCCTTCCGATATCATCTGCATACATCTTTCTGCCGCAGAATCTGCATCCTCATACATACCCCCGTCAGAAAAAGAATCAGGCGTAACATTGAGAATTCCCATTATTAAAGGTTTCTTCTCAGTATCAAAATATTTACACCCGGCTTTAAATACCATTTATAACATCATGTCCGTTAATTTTTGAAGTATTTGCGCTTATTCCCACCAGTTCGTCGATCTGAGATCCGGTAAGCGTTTCTTTTTCCAGCAGTGCTTCAGCCAGCTTGTGAAGGAGACCTATGTTCTGAGTCAGAACTTCTCTTGTTTTTGCAAGAGCGGTAAATATTATTTTCTGTACCGCGGTATCTATCTTTTTACCGATCTCTTCTGAAATACTTGTTGTGCGTGTAAGCTCTTTGCCGAGGAACGGGTTGTCGTTTTTAACTCCGTAATGTATCGGCCCGATCTCTTCGCTCATACCCCACTCGCAGACCATCTTCCTTGCGATGTCAGTTGCTCTTTCAATATCATTTGAAGCGCCGGTGGTAATATCGTTGAATATCAGCTCTTCCGCTACCCGTCCTCCGAAAAGATGAAGAAGTTTACTGAAAATGTATGTTTTTGAATACGAATGTTTTTCCTCTATCGGGAGATAATGTGTAAGTCCCATAGCTCTGCCCCTGGGAATTATCGTAACCTTATGGACCGGATCGCTTCCTTCCGTCATTTTCGCTATTAGAACATGCCCCGCTTCGTGATAGGCGGTTATCTTCTTTTCAGCCTCATTTATTACGGCGGACTTTCTTTCGACCCCCATCATTATCTTATCTTTGGCATCCTCGATGTCGGTAATATCAACAGACTTTTTACCCTTTCTGGCGGCGAAAAGCGCAGATTCGTTTATGATTCCCGCAAGGTCCGCCCCGCTCATACCGGGTGTTCCTTTGGCAATAGAGGATAGATCAATATCTTTAATCATTTTTATCTTCTTGGCGTGAACTTTCAAAATCGCTTCTCTTGCCCTGACGTCTGGATAATCTACAACAACATGCCTGTCGAATCTGCCCGGACGGAGAAGTGCCGGATCAAGTACGTCCGGTCTGTTGGTAGCGGCTATAACTATCACATTATCTTCCGTGCCGAATCCGTCCATCTCTACAAGAAGCTGGTTAAGCGTCTGCTCCCTTTCATCGTTTCCGCCGCCTATACCTGTACCCCTGTGTCTTCCTACAGCATCAAGTTCATCAACGAAGAGAATGCACGGTGCGCTTTTTTTACTCTGCTCGAAAAGGTCTCTCACTCTCGAAGCTCCGACTCCTACGAACATTTCAACGAAATCCGCACCGCTGATGCTGAAGAACGGCACTCCTGCTTCGCCGGCGACCGCTTTAGCCAAGAGTGTTTTACCGGTTCCGGGAGGACCTGTAAGAAGAACACCCTTAGGAACTTTCGCACCCATTTCGGAAAATTTAACGGGTTCCTTTAAGAAATCTATAACTTCTGTAAGTTCCTCTTTTGCCTCATCCGCTCCCGCAACATCTTTGAAAGTTATCTTATTTTTTGTATTGTCTACTAGTCTTGCTCTGCTTTTTCCGAATGTAAAAATACCCTTACCGCCACCCTGGGCTCCTCCTCCCTGCATTCTCCTGAGAAGCCAGAACCACAGAACTATAAAAAGCACCCACGGGATCATGGAAATTAGAAAATCCCCCACACCGTACTGCTCCCTCTGCATTCTGACCTTAATGCCTTTCTGAGTCCATTCATCAGCCGTCTCTTTAGTTACTGACGGAACAACAAGAGTGAACCTGGAAAACTTCTGACCCCCTTTTGAAGATATAGACATCGGTTTTGAGAATTCTCCGGATATCTCTGCATTGGAACCTACATTCGTAATATTTATGGTCTTAATATCGTCAAGGTAACCTGTGAACTCATTATACTCCAGTTCAGCGGTCTTGCCGTCCTTTTCGAACAGATTGATCAGTATCAGCGCGGCCGCGATAACTATCATCCAGATCATGAAAGTTTTGGAACCTTTCTTCCAGAAGACACCTTCATCTTCCTGTTTCATTCCGCGCTTACCGTCAGGCCTTCTCTTCGATTTATCATCCTGGATCTTTTTCATCCTTTTGATGATCTCCTGCTCGGTCTCTTTTTCTTTTCCGTTCTTTTCATCTTCAGTGTTTTTGTCTTCTTCCATAAATTTATTCAAAGCTCCGTAGTTACTTTAGTTTTAATATTTTTCTCAGGTTCCTGCCTTTGCCGGCGTAGTCCAGGCCGTATCCGACTATGAACTGATCTTCTATCTCCGCTCCGAAAAAGTCGGGTTCGGGAAATAGACCGTTGCGTTTATAGAAAAGTGAGCATATCATCACTTTTTGGGCTCCTTTAGCCGTAAAATGATCTTTGAGGAAGCTGACAGTCCTTCCCGTGTCAATAATGTCATCCACTATCAGAACTGCTTTCCCGCTTACATCCGTGACTGAATCCAGAAGCAGTTTCACTTCTCCCGAGGATCTTAAAGAATTCCCGTAACTTACAGCTTTGACATAATCAACTGTCACGTTCTCGGATAACGAAAAGACTATGTCGTTGCATAAAGGTATCCCTCCGTTGAGTACTCCGATCACGACAAGGTCTTTTGTGATATCGATCGCAGATCTTACTTTGGAAACACATGATGAAATGAGTCCTTCCAGTTTTTCTTCTGAATACAGTTCGGTGAATATCCTGTCTTTTATTTTTATCTCATCAGACATGATCTTTTTATCTTCCGGCCTGTTTAACTAATTCGTCTATGATCGTTTCAGAAGTAATTCCTTCGGCTTCGGCTCTGAAATTCGGTATGATTCTGTGTCTTAATACAGGTTTGGCCACACGCTTTATATCCTCATAATCAGGTGTCTTTCTTCCGTTCAGCGCGGCAAATATTTTAGCGCCTGTTACCAGATTCTGACCTGCTCTCGGACCCGCTCCCCAGCTGACAGAATCTTTTATGAACTTGTTCGAGGCTGAGTCTTCCGGTCTTGACGATCTGACCATATTTACGGCATACTCGGTGACCGCTCTTGTTACCGGGATCCTTCTGATAAGCTCCCTGAAACTCATTATCTCAGAGCCGTCTATGACCTTATCAACTGCTGTTTCCTCCTGCGCAGTTGTTTTTTCAACAATCTCGATCTCCGAATCCAGATCAGGATAATCAATAATCAGATTGAACAGGAATCTATCCAGCTGAGCCTCAGGCAGAGGATAAGTCCCTTCCTGCTCTATCGGGTTTCTGGTGGCCATAACGAAAAAAGGTTCGCTCAGACTGAAAGTAGTGTTACCTACGGAAACTTCTTTTTCCTGCGTCGCCTGAAGAAGAGCCGACTGCGTTTTCGGCGGTGTCCTGTTGATCTCGTCAGCCAGAATTATATTGGCGAACACTGGGCCTTTAATGAACTTTAGCTCTTTTTCCCCAGTCGACCTGTTTAGCTCAAGTATTTCTGTCCCGATGATGTCTGAAGGCATGAGGTCCGGAGTGAACTGAATCCTTCTGAACACAAGGTCCATCGACTGAGCCAGAGTAGTTATCATAAGGGTTTTTGCCAGTCCGGGAACTCCGGTCAGAAGCACGTGTCCGCCGGCAAATATCGCTATAAGCAGCTCCTCGACAACCGAGGATTGTCCGATGATCTTTTTTCTGACGTTCCCGACTATCCTTTTCCCTGCTTCCTGCAGCTGTATTAATTTTTCGAGATCGCTCATTATTCCTTCTCTTCAGACTTGAACAGGTCTATATTATCAATTACTTTTCCAATATTTTCCATCTCGAATTCCGCGGAAACTCTCAGAGGACTTTCGGGATAGTTTCTAATGAATTCCTCATAATTTTTTCTTGCAAGTTCATTCTCATTCAGGCTGTTATGATATGTGAAAGCTATGAGGAACTTTATCTGCTCACACTTTTCGTTATCGGGATAGTCTTTAAGAAATTTCTCGTAATTCTCGATCGCGTGCCCGTACATTCCCTGCGCTGCATACTCCTGAGCTTCAAAGAACAGCTCTTCCGCAGTCCGTTTATACCTGTTGCCTTTAATATCGCAGTTGAGCATGCTTGCATGCACCTGGACTCCGTTCTGGTACAGTCTCTCTCTCTTTTTTAGTCCGTTCTGATAATATTCCGTCCCCAGACCGTTCCCGTTATCGTCAAGAATGCGGTGAAATGAAAGCGAGCCGTCACTGTAATACTCTTTTCCTTCTCCTGACCTTACTCCATCCTTCATGTTCCATTCAGCAGACAATTTTCCGTCTGAATAATATTCTTTCTGAAGCCCGTTAAGAACTCCTTTTTTATAGTTATATTCGCCGTAAACAGTTGTACTGTCCCAATATGCTTTAACAGTCCCGTCTATTTCTTCTCCGAATACCTGAACATCACCGTTATAAAATCTCGGGTTTTCAGGCTTTCCTTTCCGTATGATCTCAGCGTTCAATGTAACGAGCATGATCAAAACTGTTGTCCATACTGATCTGAAGTTCATATTTTTTGTCCCCTTCATTTTAATTTATTAATAGCCTTTAAATATATCCAAACGAATGCTTATAGTCAATATTTTTTATTTTGTTCTACTTTCAAAAAAACTGATATTTGCTCTTGACAGTAATTTTTTTTTGACTTAAATTTGACTCGCTGACCCAAAGTCAGTAAAATAAACCGGGGTAACAGGAGGTTTTATGGCCGGATCAAAGATAAAAACGAAAGAGCTCGAACTGAAAAAGCAGATCATTCTTGAAGAAGCGGCTAAGCTTATAGACAAAGTCGGTTTCAAGAACGCAAAAATGGAGGATATCGCTAAAAAAGTAGGATTTTCAAAGGGATCTTTGTATTCTTATTTTAAGGATAAGGAAGAGATCGCCATGAACATCGCTAAAACGCATGTTCAGAAATTCTACAACAGAATTGCGGACCTGCCTTCGCTGCAAATATCAGCTCCGCAAAAACTTGAAATCATGAAAAACGCACACATGGAATTTTTGAAACGGTCAAAGAACTTCATGACAATAAAACCGAATTATGCATTAATGTACAAAACCCACATGGAGTTCATCGAACTCAAACTGAAAACATTCGGAATACTTATTTCTATACTCGAGCAGGGAAAGAATGAGAATATTTTCTGTAAAAATTTAAAATCGGAATCCGCGGTCAGACTGCTTGAAGCAATGTTTACCGGGATTATTTTTCTGAATTCTATGATAAAAAATCTCAAATCGGAGATTATTAAGGATTTCGACCTTGAAGAAATGATCTCTTTCGCAATGGACTTCTTTTATCTGGGTATAACAAACAATAATACGGAGATATGTAAATGATCCTTGTAAAAACAGCAGTCAAAAGACCGATACTTACAACAGTAACAGTTTTCTCACTCGCACTTTTGGGATTTTTATCTTATTTTAATCTTCCTCTTAATACTATCCCTGAAGTTGAAATACCATTTGTTACTATCCAGGTAGTATATCCCGGAGCTTCTCCCGAAGAGATAGAAACGAACATAACAAAAAAGATCGAGGATGAAGTTTACACGATTTCCGGGATCGATTATGTTGAGTCCTACCTGATGGAAAACGTGAATATTACATTGTGTAAATTCCTTACCAATAAAGATCCTGATATCGCCAGTCAGGAAGTGAAGGATAAAATTGACGCAATCGCAAATGAATTCCCGGATGACGTTCAAAAACCTGTCATTCTGAAGTTCGACATGAATGCACAGGCTGTTGTTCAGCTTGCTTTTGTTACCGGATTGTCCGAAAAGGACGCTTTCGATTATGCTGATAACGATCTTAGGAACAGGTTATCAAGGATAAGCGGAGTTTCAAAGGTAGAACTCGCCGGAGGAAGAAAAAGGGAGGTGCAGATCGTTTTGAATACGAACAATCTGTCCAAATACATGCTTTCACCCCTACAGGTCATAGGTTTTCTTGCTTCGAACAACATGAGCATTCCCGGCGGAAATATACGAAAGAACGGTTCAGAATATTCGGTAAAAGTCGCCGGAGAATTTGAAAATGCCGGAGATATTGAGAATCTGAAAATAAATACTCCATACGGAGAGAAATACCTCAGAGATATTGCAGAAATAAAAGATACGCTTGAAAAGGAATCTTCATATTCTGCATATTACCTTTCGGGAGAGAACGGCGATGTAAACAGAAAAGTGATAAAACTTTCTGTTTTCAAGCAGTCGGACGCCAATACGGTGAACGTAGCAGAAGGTATTCTGAACGAAGTAAAAACCCTTGAGGAAGAACTCCCCGCAAACTCATCACTTGTAGTTGTTGAAGACTCTTCAGTGTTTATAAAAGACAGCGTAAGCGACACAATGTCAACCATTTATCTCGGAATAATCCTGACGGCCCTCGTTCTCTATTTGTTCCTGCACAGTTTCAAGATCACAATGATAATAGCCGTGTCTATGCCGGTAACTCTTATATCGACCTTTCTTCTCGCCGACTGGGCCGGATTTTCGCTGAATGTCTTTACACTTATGGCTCTCTCAGTCTCGGTCGGAACGCTGGTCACCAATTCGGTAATTATCATCGAGAATATAATCCGGCATATGAAAAAAGGAGAGAATTCGGCGGGAGCTTCGTACAGGGGAACTCTTGAGATAGCAGTCGCCGTTCTGGCCTCAACTCTTACAAATATCGTGGTTTTCGTTCCTATAGCCTCAATGGGATCTATTGCGGGACAGATGTTCAGAGAATTCGGTCTTATGGTTACATTCGCCATGATATTTTCAATAATCGTTGGTTTTACTGTAACGCCAATGCTTTCCACGGTTTTCTTAAGGCATTATAAAGCCAGATCAGAACATAAAAAAGGATTCGGTCGTTTCTTCGATAAATATTTTGACAGATTTACTGAAATATTCAGATCTTCACTTTCAGTAGTAATACACAGCAAACTCCTCAGAGTAACAGCAATGGTTCTGCCTTTTATTCTGCTGACGGGCACATTTTATTACATCTCAAAAGTAAGCCCTCTGGGTAATGAATTCTTCCCTAAGATCGAAAGCCGAAAGATACAAATGACGATAGAGCTTCCGAATTATTACAGTATTGAAAAAACAAGAAGCATCTTCGAACGTATCAGAAAAATCTCTCTTGACTTGAAAGAATCAGAGAGCGCTCTGCTCGAGATCGGAACTCTGGGTACGAAACAGGGCGGTTATCTGGGTTCTATACTAGTTAATCTTTACGAAGATAAATACCTTGAAAGACCGATGAGCGAAATTATTGCCGAGCTGAATGAAAAGCTGTCGGAATTTCCTGATGCAAAGATCAAGCTCAAGGCGAAAGACGCTTTTGAAGGTCCGGGCGGCGAGTCTCCAATTGTTTTCGAGATCTACGGAGACGAGCAGAATAAGCTCAGCGAACTGACATACAAAGTGCTCGATATAGTGAAAAAAGTACCGGGGACAACGAATGTGGACTCAGATATCAGGCAGGGAAAACCGGAAATAAGAATAATACCCAACAGAAAAAAGCTTCTCGAATACGGTACTGACGCTGCTACGATCGCGCAGGTCGTCAGATCTTCCGTCGAAGGTCTGATCGGTTCCAAACTCAAAGAAGCCGGAAAAGAATATGATATAAGGGTAAGAACCGCCGATTCCGATGTGAACGACATCGAAAAAATCAAGAATATTCCTGTTCTTACTCCGAGGGGTAATGTAAAAATATCCGAGCTCGCCGATCTGGTGTTCGATGAATCTCCTTCCATGATCACGAGGAAGAATAAATCGAGACAGTATAAAGTTACGGCCGATCTATCTTCCAGAACCACCGGAGAAGTGAACAACGATATTTGGGCAGGCATCAATTCAGAAATAACAATACCCGCAGGATTTAAGATCGATACCGGTTTTAATGCTAAGATACAGGAGGAAATGGGGCGTGAGTTCGCCAAGGCTGCATTCATAGCTATTCTGCTTACTTTTCTTCTTATCGCCGGTATACTTGAATCTTACAGACAGTCGTTTCTTATCATGATCTCACTGCCGTTATCACTTCTCGGAGTGATCTGGTCTTTAAAACTGACGGGGATCGCCATGAACCTGTTCGCGATGATGGCGGGTGTTATGCTTATAGGTATCGTGGTGAACAACGCCATCCTGATACTTGATTACGCAAACCTGCTCAAGAGATCCGGTCAGAGCGTTATTGACGCAATTATCAACGCTTCGGCGGAAAAGCTTAAAGCCGTTACAATGGCCACGCTGGCTTCGGTCTTTGGAATGCTGCCTCTTGCTCTTGGTCTTGGTGAAGGTGCCGAAATGAGACAGGGAATGGGAGTTGTATCCATGTTCGGTCTTATCACATCTGCCATGCTGACGCTATATGTCATACCTGCTTTCTACGCGGCTTTTGTCAGCGATAAGCATTTCGAGGAAAAGAATAGTTTTGATTTAATAAATAAAAATGATAAAAAAGAGGATGATCTGAAATGAAAATCAAAAACCTTTTATTATCCCTGATCTTCCTGTATTCCATAAACCTTCCCGGTACGACATACACTCTGGAACAGGCTATCAGC
Source organism: Candidatus Delongbacteria bacterium (assembly GCA_016938535.1). The sequence continues at coordinate 3,991 of JAFGUL010000131.1, read as the reverse complement.
ACTGCACTGGAAAATAATGAATCTGTAAGATCTGCGGCTCAGGAACTCGAAAAATCAGAGTACATTTATAATGAGGCCTTCAGCGGAGCCTTACCGAAGGTCGAGGCTAACCTTACATACCTTAGAAATCTTTACTCTTCTAAGATCACTAATATGAACTACTATATGACAGGACTGTCTAACGGGTTAGCGAATCTTAACAATACTATAATGGACTTTCACCCCGGTTCGGATCTTTCGGAAATGTCATTTTCAGAAATGCCTTCGGCAGAAACGGAAGCTATGAAGAACAACACTATTACAGCTGAGCTGAGCCTTATCCAGCCGATATGGCTCGGAGGAAAAGTCGGTGTGGCGCTTGAAGTTGCGGATATTTTCAAAAAAATGAACCGGAGCGCGTTCGAACTGGAAAAGAACAAAGTAGTGACAGAGATAAAAAAGAACTTCTACCAGATACTCGTGCTCAAAGAATCCAAAAAAGTAATGGATCTGGTAAGAGCAGATGCTTATAACAATCTTGATAAAGTGGAAAAAATGCACAAAGAAGGTCTTGTGTCTGATTATGACCTGATTCAGGCAAGAGTAAGAGTGAAATCCATTGAACCGAAAATAATATCAATCGACAATTATTATGACCTGGCTAAAGAATATCTGAAGATCAGCATGGGCATTAACGGTACGGAAGAGTTCGAAATAGCGGGAGAAATTACAGAAAAAGTGCTGCCAGACACATCGGGTATTTACGAAAAGGCTGTTCTTAACCGGATCGAACTTCAGCTTCTGGAATTTCAGAGAGAACTTCTTGAGAAGAACATAGACTTTGAATATTCTAACCACTACCCTAACATAGTCGGAATGGCCAGCTATTCTTTCCAATCCCAATCAGACGAATTAGGAGATACTTTTGAACAGAATTCGGGAGTAGGAGCATTTAATGTCGGACTGAACGCTAATTTCCCGATCTTCAACGGTTTCGGTACTAAGGCTAAAGTGGATCAGGCAAGGGTTGAAGAAAAAAAAGCATCTATAAATATTGAAAAGACCGCTAAACTGATAAAACTTCAGGTAATGGACGCTGTCAGTAAACTTAACCTGGCCATGGAAGAATTGAAACTCCGGGACGATGAGATCGCCGAATACGAAAAAGCCCTTACAATAACCCGGGTCAGGTATGACAACGGGTTATGTACGCAGCTTGAGCTTACGGGAGCGCAGACTGCCCTTGAAACATCAAGACTGAATAAAGTGACTACGCTGAACAATCTGATGACCGCGATGATAGAACTTGAAGCTGCTACCGGGATTATATCTCAAACGGAATTTAATTAATTAAAATAAAGAGGACAAAATGAAAACGAAATATTTCATTGCAGCAGTAAGCCTGCTTTTTCTAATACTTACAGGATGTTCGAAGGATGAGGCTGTCGCTAAAGAAGATACTTCAATTGAAGCTCTTCAGATGAAGAACGGCGTGCCGGTCCGGGTCTTGAACATCGTTAAACAGGAACTGGTCCAGTGGGATGAGTATTCCGGCACTTTATCCGGGTTTGAGGAAGTATTGGCATTCGGACTTCTCGGTGACAATTATTCCAAAGTAAATGTGGCCGTAGGCGACATCGTAAAAAAGGACGAAGTTCTTGCCGAGTTCCCGACAGATAATCCCCAGGCAAACTACAATCAGGCTAAGATCGGCTATGAAACGGTTGAGAAGACTTATGAAAGAATGAAAAGAGTTTATGAGTCGGGCGGAATTTCTCAGCAGCAGCTCGACGAGATAGAGGCTCAGTACAAAGTCGCTAAGGCTAATTTCGATGCTACAAAACAGCTCGTAAGAGTAATATCTCCTGCATCCGGTGTAGTAACTGATGTGTACTTCGATCAGGGTGAGAAGAACGATCCTAAAAATCCTTTCTGCAAGATCATAAGAACTAACAAGCTTAAGGTAAGCATCTCGATCGAAGAGGAAAAGATTGCCGGTTATAAAAAAGGCCAGGAGGTCAGAGTAAAATGGGACGGTCTGAAAAACAGAGTTTTCAAGGGTATTATTAACAAAATATCAATGTCTTCAAATCCGGCCGCAAGAGGTTTTACGGTCGAGATTCTGATCAATAATGAGACCGAAGAGCTGATGCCGGGAATTTTCGTATATGTACAGACGCCGGTGTTCAGAGTTCCAGATGCGGTCACTATTCCTCGAGATTCATACTTCTCTGAAGGCGGTAAAGATTACGTTTATGTTGCGGAAAACGGACTCGCAGAAAAAAGAGAGATCACGCGCGGCAGGAATGTCGGGAACATCATTGAAATCAAAGCCGGACTGAAAGCAGGTGACAAACTGATCTCCGAGGGCAGAGCGCTTTTGAAGGACGGTACTAAAATAAATATAGTGAATTAATAAAAGGGGCGAAATGCCCCTTTTTTTATTTTATAACAGCGGCTCCTACATTTATGCCTGCGTGTCTCGCGGCGATGTCTATCCACATTACATAGTAATTTGCAATACAGCAGCCGAGGCTGATAATTTCTTCGCGGCGGTCCGGTTCGGGTAGGCTCTCAGAGCCGTAGAGGACAGAATCACGGTGCGTGATCCTGCGCCTGCCGAGCAGCGATCGGATCTCTCCGTTAAGGGCTTCAGAGTACGGATCGGTCATGTCGGGAAAGCGAACTCCGATACTGCCGTCGTTCGGCCCGATGAGGGGATTGTCCCCTGTCGCATTAATATGGTCGGTGATTATAAAAGCGTCCTCTCCGGCAGCCGGGTCGAATACTTCACATTCATCGAGAATAAAAAGCTCGTCAACATTCTCGTCCTTAAGCGTTGATATAAGATCACGGACTTTTGAAGGATCTATCTGCTCGATCCGGATATACAGAACCTCAGGATCGGATTCAATAATCTTCTTCCACACTTCGGAATAAAGTACAGCTCTCAATCACTCCTCCTATTTATCGTCCGTTACGATCTTTTCCTTCTGGAACGCTTTTATAGACTCAAGCTGGTCTTTCAGGTAGGTCTGGTATCTTCTTACGAATGAATTTTTTATCTTCTGAAGGCTGTCGATATCTTTTTTTAGGTCTTTCAGCTGCACATATGAATCTTTAAGAACATCCTTGGCTTTCATCTTGGTATCAAGCTTAAGCTGATCGCAGTACTTGTTCGTCTCCTTCTTTATCCTCTCTATCTCCTGCTTAGCTTTCTGCTGTTCCTTTCCGAATTCTTCCTTTTCCTTAGAGAATTTATCATAATCCGAGCCTATCTGATCAAGCTTTTTTTTAAGTTCCATATTCTCATTTATGAGTTTATCGGCTTCAGAACCGATCCATTCGAGATATACTTCAACTTCCGCTTTGTCATAACCTCTCATCGAACCCGAGAATTTCTTCGATATTATCTCTTTCTTTGTAAATTCCATTTCCCTTTACCTCTATTTAGAAACTTGTGATAATGCGTTCAAGGATAATCCTCACAGCGATCAAAGATCCGGCAGACACCCAGAAAGAATATTTCCTGTACCCGAAAGGCAGGATCGATCTTACTTTTCCAATAATCGGTCCCGTTACCTCCTCTAAAAGCACAGTCAGACTGTAATTGCTTCTCCCGGTCAGATCGTTAAAGTATTTTACAATAAAAACTATGATGAAGAAAGTCGTAATTGAAGATAGCGTTGAAAGAAGAACATAATACAGAACATAAAGTGCGGCGCCCCACTCCCCTCCTGCGGCTGCGGTAACGAAAAGCGGAAGGGATTTAGCCATAAAATCAAAAACTGTCAGAACGATAAGCGGCGACCAGTCTATCTTTGAAGCAGGCAGTCTTTTACGGACAGGAGCCAGTATTTTTTCAGACAGGCTGAACACGAAATCGTAAATCGGACCGTAATTATAGCCGATAAATGAAAAAATGACCCTTGCAATGATAACTATTGACAGAAAAGTAAAGAATATTCCGATCATACTGTTCTTGCCCCGAAGATGGCAGTTCCGATCCTGA
>JAFGUL010000130.1 GCA_016938535.1 Candidatus Delongbacteria bacterium | reverse complement strand
TTGTCTTTTGCGGTCTTTTCTGCCAGGCTTTTGAGAGAGCTTTTTTCGAACTCGATGCATGTTCCGCATTTTTTGCATATAAGATGATGATGTGATCTTTTGGCGGTCCCTATAAGTTCGTAATGGAAATGGTTCTCGCCGAATTTGGACTTTCTTAATATTCCTGCCTCAGAAAACAGTGTGAGATTCCTGAATACTGACGCTCTTGAGACACCTATGTCTTTTTCGTGTAATATCATAGCTACGGTATCGGCCTCAAAATGCGACATCAGTCCGTTGTTCGGATCGCACAGGAATTGTAAAAGTTTGTTCCTCGGGACAGAAGATCTGAGCCTCCTTTTTTTAAGGTAGTCATCGAGAACTTTCAGGTAATATTCGTAAGCTTTTGCCGTCATGATGATAAATGAATATAAATATTGAAAAAAAATCAAGTTTTTTCTTGCTATGACACTATTTGGCATACCTCCGGTGTTATTTTACCTCCGTGAATTAAAATGGAGATGTTATATGTATGTGTCTGATTATGTTGCGAAAAAATACGGGAGAAGGATTTTCCCGAGAGAAATGATGATGGAGGGAAAGATAGATGAGCTTATGACCCCTGACCTTCTTGCTGTAATTATAGGCTCCGGAACAAAGAACGAAAATGTTTTCAGTCTGTCGGAGAGAATAATAAGGGACTATGGTTCAAAAGCGGTTGCCGAGATCCGAGATCCGAAAGAGCTGTCAAAACTCCTTAACATAAGCAGTCTTCAGGCGTCAAAGATCATTGCCGTTTTTGAGATGGGCAGAAGATTTTTCGGCGAAGCAGCCAAGAAAAAAACTCTGATCAGAGGCCCGGAAGATATATACAAATATGCTTCGGAGATGAAAAATTTTTCAAAAGAGTTCTTCAGAGGCATATATCTGAACTCCAAGAACATAATAATTCATGACGAGAATATTAGTGTCGGACACCTGACAGCAAGCCTGGTTCATCCGCGGGAAGTGTTCAAATCGGCGATCGAGTGCTCCGCAAGTTCAATAATAGTGGTGCACAACCATCCTTCGGGTGATCACGCGCCTTCGGACAATGACGATAAAATAACTAAAATGCTGAAAGAATCGGGCGATATCCTTCAAATACCGCTGGTGGATCATCTGATTATTTCCGAGATAGGGTATTACAGCTATAATAAGGAGAGAAGAATATGAACAAAAGAGTTGAATTTTTTCAGAAGGGAAGCTGCTTTTATGCAAAATGCATAAGGATAGACAGTGAAACTTACGGGGATGTCAAAGAATTCTGCAGAGAAAAAATTATTTCGGGATATGATCCCGGGAGCGGTATTGTGATAGATTCTGCCGATGAGATCAGATATCTTACGATAGGCGGTGTAAGCAGTAATTTTTTTCCGCTTGAATACGGCAAGAACTGCAGTTATATGCTTGAATTTTAAGTTTGACAATCGCTGCTTATCTGCTTATTTTTAAGCTGATAATAAAGTAAGGAGAAGCAGTTTGCCGGATAAAAGATGGTACTTGAAGAATATCGAGGATATCTACACAGAACTGAAGTCAACTAAGACCGGTCTGACAACCAGAGACGCAGAATCAAGATTAGCTGAATACGGTAAAAATGAGCTGGTTTCGGGTAAGAAAGTCTCCAATATCGTAAAATTTTTGCTTCAGCTGAAAGATGTTTTTATGATACTTCTGCTTATGGCGGCAGGGATCTCATTTTTTATCGGCAGTTACAACGACGGCACTATAATGCTCATTATCGTTTTTGTTAATGCGATTATCGGATTTGTTCAGGAATTTAAAGCTGAAAAGATCGTTGATTCATTGAAGAAACTTATCCAGTCGCCATCGAAAGTTATAAGGGACGGGGACTTGAAGGAACTTCATCAGGAAAATCTTGTACCGGGTGATGTGATCGTTCTTGAAGAAGGCGATAAAGTTCCTGCGGATGTAAGGATAATCGAATCTTTCAATATGAAAACGAATGATGTTTCTCTGACAGGTGAATCGTTACCGCAGAATAAAAATATAAATACAATAACAAATGACTGTCCGCTTGGAGACAGGGATAATATGGCTTATCTCGGCACGAATGTTGTGTCCGGTAACGGAAAAGGCATCGTGACAGCTACAGGAATGAATACGGAAATGGGTAAGATAGCCGGAATGACCCAGGAACAGGACAAATCTGTTTCTCCGCTTCAGAAGGAGCTTCAGGTCGTCGCGAACAGACTTACATTTTTTGCGGTAATTGTAGCTACTTTTCTATTCGGTGGAAGCTTATATCTTGATTTTTCGCTTAATCTAGCTATGATCTATGCGATCGGTGTCGCTGTGGCCGTTGTTCCTCAGGCATTACCGATGCAGATAACTGTCGCATTATATCAGGGTGTAAATCAGCTTTCAAAAAGGAATGCTGTTGTAAAGAAACTTTCAGCAGTTGAAACCCTCGGTTCGACCAATGTTATCGCAACAGATAAGACAGGAACTCTCACCAAGAACGAAATGACAGTTACCAAAGTCTGGTTCGACGGAAAAGAATATGAGGTCACCGGGATCGGCTACGAGCCTAAGGGTTCTATTCTTGACAGCGAGGGAAAAGAGCTGACAAAAGATCAGATCGATAAAATTGAGGTAATGTTCGACTCTGCTACAATGTCTTCCAATGCCGAGATACACGAACCGGACAAAGACCATGCGAACTGGTACCCTATCGGAGATCCTACTGAAGCTGCGCTGATAACGCTTTCCACCAAACTCGGAACAAAATCACCAAAAGAAGATGAAGAAAATCCCGAATTACACGAATTCGGATTCGATTCTGTCAGAAAGAGAATGAGTTC
>JAFGUL010000017.1 GCA_016938535.1 Candidatus Delongbacteria bacterium | reverse complement strand
TAGGTAGATAAGTCGCTCCTAAAAGCTTGATATTAATATCCTCTGCCTTAGCAACACCAAAAGCGGTTCCCAAAGCAATTAAAGTAGTAATTATTTTTTTCGAAACCATACCGACTCCCTTATTTTTTTAAAGATGAGTTTATTCGTAAACTTCTTTTCTGTGCCTGATCCTCAAGATAAGCACCGCATTCTCCGTCGTAATTGAATATATAACCCTGTAGTCTCCGACCCTGAACTTTCTGAGCCCTGCAAATTTCCCTTTAAGTTCCGGGTACTGATCAGGTTTTTCTGAAAGATCAGCTTCGATCTTATCAAGTATCCTCTTAATCTGTTTTTTGTCAATACCGTTCAAATCCTGTCTGACTGAGCTTTTGAATGATATTTTATACATTCAGGCTTTTCCTCAGATCTTCAATTGAAATTTCTGTATCTGAAGGGTCGCGAAGCCTGTCGAGAGCTATCTGCATATCGGCCTGGTCTTCAAGGTAAGTCTCTATAGCTTTTTTTATCAGGAACGATCTTGATCTTTCAGTAATTTTTGCCACCTCATCAAGAGCGTTAGCCAAATTATCGGGAAGCCTGACGGTAACAGTCGTATTCATAATAACTCCTTTGTCATCATTTGTAATACAATATAATATATTTTTCTTAAAAAATCAATGAGAACTATTTAAAAAAATTAGAAAGAATCCTGCTCCGTCCTCTCGATGATCTCGTCCTGAAGGACATCCTTTAAAAAATACCGTCGTTCTTATTCCTGGTCCGTCAGAAGCGAAAAATTCTGAATATTGAAAATCATTCCTTTCATTTGCTGTTTTCAGCTATGAATTCCTTTATTAGTTTTCCTGCTTCTCGAAGTTCATCCTCCGGTCTTGCTATATTGAATCTTACGTACTTTTTCCCGTTGTCCGAAAAATGTATTCCCGGCACGGTCGCGACTTTCTTCTTTTCGTAAAGGTCCAGTGAGAATTTCAGACTGTCTTTGTATTTATCGGGCAGTTTCGCCCATATAAAATATCCGCCTTCGATCTTCGGCAGTTCGAATCCGCAGCTTTCGAGAGAATTCTTGAGCAGACTGAACGAAGTTTTCATTTTCTTTCTCAGCGACGCAGCGTACTTTTTCCCGAAATCATTCTGATCCAGATAGATCGCGACAGCCTCCTGGAGTATCGATGGAGAACTCAGACCTGTGTAATCGTGTATCAGCCTCATTTCCGCTATGTGTTTCTTTGAGCAGATAAGATAGCCTACGCGCCAGCCTGTGACCGATAAAAGTTTTGAAAAACTGTTCACATAAAAAAAATATTCACTGTCAAAAAGCGGCTGAAATGGCTTTTTATTGAAATAAATCTCCGAATATACGCAGTCTGCAAGCACGAACACCTTGTACTTCTCGGAAATTTCTTTTAGCCGCTTAAACTCCTTCTCTGTCCATATTTTTCCGTAAGGGTTGCCCGGCGAGTTAACAAAAATCAGCCCGACCTTATTTTCAATAACGGTTCTTTCGAGAATGTCGAAATTAACTGAAAAATCTTTTTTAAGATTGAACGACACGTATTTCCTGCCGAAAATTTCGGGAAGTCTGGAAAAGCTTTCGTAAACCGGATCGAAGCCGAGGGCAGTTCTGTTTTTCGGCATTATTTTGTTCAGGTAAGTGAAAATAAGTGAAATAGCCTCGGTCGCACCGTTCGTCACCATGATATTTTCTTCGGTGTAAGGCTTATACTTTTCTTTTAAAAGTCCGACCAGCTTGATGTTCCCGTTCGATGGCGCGTACTGGTGAATATTCTCTGATGATATCC
>JAFGUL010000129.1 GCA_016938535.1 Candidatus Delongbacteria bacterium | reverse complement strand
TTCGCTTCCCGGACATGTGACCTCCTTTTTTATCATAAATTTAAGTTGGTCTTAGCATTTTGTCCAGCTTTTCGGGTATAGTCCAGACATTTTAATACAATCGCAAATCACATTTTTGTGGTTGTTTTCTGAATTTATGATTAGTTTCATTTAATTCTCCTACTTTAAGCTTTTTTAAACTTTCATTGAACAAAGATAATCCCATACAAAGGTTTTTCAAAGATAATAATTATATTTCTTCTTTAACAATAATATTTCTTGCTATGACACTATATGGCATACCTCCGGTTGTATATTGCCTGTGAAATAATTCGGGTGTGCGTATGTTGAAAAATGATGTGGAAAAGTTTGATGGGAATCTTCTGAAGGACAGGATTTATTCTATCAGGGGATTTCAGGTAATGCTGGACAGGGATTTGGCTGAGCTGTACGGGGTTGAGACAAAAGTGCTTAATCAGGCAGTGAAAAGGAATATTGATAGGTTCCCGTCAGAATTCTGTTTTTTGCTAAATAATCGAGAAATGCGGAGTATAAGGTCACAAATTGTGACCTTAGAAATTGGGCAGGGTAAACACAGAAAATATTCTCCGCATGTATTCACGCAAGAAGGCGTGGCTATGCTGGCTGGTGTATTGAAGAGTGAAACTGCTGTAAAAATAAGTATTCAAATAATAAAGGCTTTTATTGAGATGCGCAAATTCATTCAGTCTAATGCTCAGGTATTTCAAAGGCTTGACAGGGTAGAACTGAAGCAGATCGAGACCGATCAGAAGTTTGAGAAAGTGTTCGATGCTTTGGAAAGTAAGGACAGAATCCCGGATCAAGGGATATTCTTCGGTGGTCAGATATTCGATGCTTATAAGTTCGTTTCGGATATCTTCAGAAGCGCAGAGAAATCTATCGTTATCATAGATAATTATGTTGATGACACTGTTCTTGTTCATCTGACGAAGGTTAAGAAAGGCGTAGCGGTCAAGATCATCACGAAATCAATATCGGATCAGTTCAAGCTTGATTTAAAAAAGTTCGGTGAGCAGTATTTTCCCGTTGATGCTAAGGTTTTGAAAAATATTCACGACAGGTTCATCATTGTTGATGGGAATATCGTATATCAGATAGGTGGGTCGCTTAAAGATTTGGGCAAGAAACTGATAGCTTTCATGGTGATGGATAAGGCTGGATTTGAGGTGATCAATATGGTTGGGGAGCTGTAAAAAAATAAAAGCAATTTCAAAGTTATTACCTTTCCTGTATTTCTTCGGTTTCATTTTCGCTGGTGCCGTTAAATAACCTTCCGGCATCGTTAAAGATTACAATGGCCATCAGAAGAAAAAGCAGAAGCATTCCGATCTGAAGTATTTTGAATTTTATCTTCGGCGGTATCTTCTTGCGTGAGATCCCTTCGATGAGTATGAAAACGAAGTGGCCGCCGTCGAGGATCGGGACGGGAAGGAGATTCAGAAAACCTATATTGACGCTGATGAAGGCTATGAAAGCGAGATACGACCATATTCCGGCTCTTACACTTTCTCCGGTCATCTGAGCTATCATTAATGGTCCGCCGAGTTCTTTGACTGATGCCTGACCTGTAACGAGCATTTTTATGGAGAGCCATCCTATCTTTATCCAGCCCCAGGTAGCCTTTGATCCTTCAGCTATTGATTCTAAAAGCGAAGCATCTCTTATTTCAACATCGGAATATATGCCTATGAGCCCGATGTCTTTGATCTCGCCGTCATAAAGTGTTCTGACTGACATTGTGGTAATGGGGAAGAGTAGGATTGAGTCGTTCCGTGAAACTTTGAAGATGAGTTCCTTTTCGGGGCTTGCATGAACTATGTCCGTAATGTCCTGCCATGTATTTATTATGGAGTTGTTGATCTCAAGGATCACATCACCTTCGGTCATGCCTGCTTCGCGGGCGGGTGAATCGTCGGAAAAACCTTTGATATGCGTTGAATTGACTTCGGGAATTCCGTTGGCGAAAGTGATGAGAGAGTATATGAATATTGCGAGAATAAAATTCATGGTCACACCGGCGAGTATAACGAATGATTTCTGGAAGAAGTTCTTAGACTCGAATTCCCAGGGTTCTCCCTTGAGCGATTCACCCTCGAGGCTTTCGTCTATCATGCCTGATATTTTCACATATCCTCCGAGAGGGATCCAGGCTATACGGTATTCGGTCTCGCCCCACTGTTTTTTAATTAGTGCTCTGCCGAATCCGAGAGAAAAAGTTTCGACCCTCATTCCGCAGAGTTTTGCAGCGGTGAAATGACCGGCTTCGTGTATAAAAACAATTATTCCGAGAAGTACTATGAATGAGATCAGTGTCAGCATTATTATCCTTTTGATGCGTTAAATATTTTATCGGGATTGAATATGTTATCGGGATCGAAAGCCTTCTTTATTTTTTTCATGAAAGCGATCTCGTTCTTTGAATATTGAAGGCTCAGGAAATTTTTCTTTGAAAGTCCTATTCCGTGTTCACCCGATATATTTCCTCCGAGCTGTATCGTTTTTTTGAAAACTTCTTCCGAAGCCAGTCTTGCATTGTTCAGTTCGGTCTCGATCTTTTTGTTATAGAGAATGTTTACATGAAGATTGCCGTCTCCCGCATGTCCGTAAACCACTATTTTAAGTCCGAACTTTTCTGAAAGGGTTCTTGTGAATTCAATGAGTTCAGTCATAGCTGAAACAGGTACGGTAACATCCTCATTGAGCTTGTCGGGGGAGATCCTTTTTATAGAGGATGAAACTGCCTTTCTAAGCTCCCAGAACGATCTTTCCTCTTCAGGGTCTTCAGCTTTTTTAAATTCCTGAACTTTCATCAGAGAAAATATATTTTCCATAAGTATAGATCTTTCAAGGAGTTCGGGCAGAAAATAAGAATCGAGTTTTATAATGAGCACCGCCTCTGTTCCTTCAGGCAGACTGACATCAGAATACTGTTTTGCAGCACGCAGGGCATCTTTGTCAATTAATTCTATCACTGACGGGTTTATTGGAGTAGAGTTTATCTTAATAACCGTAGCAATTGCGTTCTGCAGGCTTGAGTGATAGGTGATGAAAGTATCATAGACCGCCGGTTTGTCTATAAGTTCGAGAGCTATCTCAGTGACTATCCCGAGAGTTCCTTCTGATCCTATCATGACAAAAGCTCCCGGAAAGCTGTTCTCTTCATCATAGATCCCGCATTTATTCACTGTTCCTTCTGAGTCTATGAATCTGAATCCTTTGACATACCTTGATGTGACACCGTATTTCACGCAGTGAAGTCCGCCCGCATTCTCGGCAAAATTACCGCCCAGAGTTGAAACAGCACTGCTTGACGGGTCGGGCGGATAGTAGAGCCCTTCTTTTGAAGCGGCAGCTCTGAGATCATCGGTAATGACGCCCGGCTGAACAAATGCGAGTTTCTTTTTCCTGTCGATCTTTAATATTTTATCCATACGCTCAAAATTTAGAACAATTCCCCCTTTCACAGGAACAGCTCCTCCGCTCATACCTGTGCCCGAGCCTCTCGCGATAACGGGAATCTGATATTTAGCCGCGATCTTCACTATAGACGCAACTTCTTTTTCAGACCGTACAGTAACTACAGCATCCGGATTTCCGATGAACTTGGTAGTATCGGTCCTGAATACATATCTAGCTTCAGGGGAGATGTCAAGAGTTCCCTCTTTTAAAACCGATTCTATTTCCTCGATGTAACTCACAGGCACATTTTCCGTTTTTATGACCGGGTGTGAAAAATACGAAATATTTTGCTTATGTTCAAGAAAATAAGCTTTGTTCCAAAATTGTGACCTGCGACACAGTTACAAGGATAGATCGTTCGTATATTACCTTTGTGACAGTTCAATAACAGGGGGGTAGAAACGGGCATAATTGCCCGTTTCTCTATTTTTCAAACCATTTTATATATTCGGGATAAAGCTCCGCAAAGAATTTGTTCGATGGAACTATCCTTATATTAAAACCCTGCTCGCCTGATCCTGTAAGTTCGAATTTTCCGGTAAATTTAGCAACATTATCGTTATACCGTTCAACAAATTTCAATTGAATGATCTCGCAGGTCTTTCCATCAGCACAGTAAAAAAGTTCAACCGAGACATCCCCCTCTTTCATGTTGTCCAGATAAACATATACTTCGACAGGAAGTTTTTCCGAAGATATTACGCTCTGAGTTTCGGTGCCGATAAATGCGTCTTTAATTATGACATGTTTCCATTTGTCTTTGAACAGGGTGTTGACCGCCATCATTTCATCGAGCTCTTTATAGTCTTTCTTTTTTAAGCGGTCTATTGTCTTGAATTCCTTATTGTAGAATTTATTGAAATATTCAGTCAGCATCCTGTGCATATTAAATCCTTTACCGACTGAATAAATAGAGCTTTTCATCATCTCCAGCCATTCCTCTGGATAATAACTTTCGGATTTCTGATAGAATTTCTCCGTGATCTCCTCTTCGAGAAGGTCATAGATCTGCTGTGCTTCTGCGGAATTTTTCAGTACAGGGTCATGATAATAATCTCCCGCTGTGATCGCCCATCCGTTCGTGCCGTCATAACATTCCGGCCACCATCCGTCAAGAACGCTGAAATTCAACACTCCGTTAATTCCCGCTTTGATGCCCGAAGTTCCGCTCGCTTCAAGAGGTTTCATCGGATTGTTCAGCCATACATCCACACCCTGAACCATGTGCCTGGCGATATCCATATCGTAGTCTTCGACGAAAACTATGTGATCCTCAAGACCGTATTGTTCTGTAAATGTAAGTATCTCTTTTATTATCCCTTTACCTACTACATCGGCGGGATGAGCTTTACCGGCAAAGATCATTTGAACGGGTTTTTGGGGATTTGTCAGTATTTTTTTAAGCCTTTCCGGATCTTGAAGGAGAAGATTGGCCCTTTTATAAGCAGCGAACCTTCTTGCGAAACCTATAGTGAGATACTGAGAATTTAAAACATTTGAGGCCTGCTTGATGCTTTTTGCCGGTGCGCCTTTTCTCTGGAGGGTATGTACCAGTTTTTTTCTGACAAAAGTGATCAGCTGTTCTTTACGCCTTTTATGAGCTTCCCATATCTCGCTGTTAGGTATCACTGAAATCCCTTCCCATAATTCCGGACTGTTCGCCCTGTGAAGGTAATCAGGTCCGAGATAGCGGTCGAAAAGATAAGTGATCTCCATACTGAGCCAGGTCTGAAGGTGAACGCCGTTGGTTACTGAATCGATCGGGACTTCATCCTCCTGGAAGTAAGGGAAAATATCTTTCCACATACCTCTTGAAACTTCTCCGTGAATCTCTGAAACGCCGTTCCTGTATTTAGAATATTTGATCGCAAAAACGGGAAGCCAGAAATTTTTTGCGCTGTCAACTTTTCCGCATTCAAGGAATCTGTCCATAGTCATTCCGAGCTGGGTCACATCATTTTTGAAATATTCTCTTATATACGATTCATCGAAATGTTCATTGCCTTCAATTACAGGCGTGTGCGTGGTGAAAACTGTTGACTGAATGACAAGCTGTCTGGCTTTCTCGAAAGGCATTTTGTCTTCCAAAAGCATTTTCTTTATCCTTTCGAGGATGAGGAAAGCTGAGTGCCCTTCGTTAAGATGATAAATCTTCGGTTTTATTCCCAGAATGTCCAGAGCTTTCATGCCGCCCTGTCCGAGGATTATTTCCTGCTGGATCCTCAGATCCCTGTCAGCCACATAAAGATAATCTGTTATGCACCTTGCGGAAAGATCGTTCTGCTGAATATTTGTGTCGAGAAGATATAATTTGATCTGACCTACATCAATTTCCCATATTTTGACCCATATATCTTTATCTTTGATCTTCATCGGAAAGAGCACGGGTTCGCCGTTCTTGTCGAATGTTTCCTTTACGGGTTTTAGATACCACTTGTTTTCCTGATATTCCTCGTGCTGAAAACCGTCAACGGCGATCCTCTGATTCATATAACCGTAGGTGTATAAAAGTCCCATGCCATAGAGAGGAAGCCCGGTATCTGAAGCTGCTTTAAGATAATCTCCTGCAAGAACTCCCAGTCCTCCCGAATAAATGGGAACGGATTCGTGCATTCCGAACTCCATTGAAAAATAGGCGATCACATTTTCTTTATCAGCAGGTACATCCTGTCCGGTCTCATCGGTGTAGAATCCTTCGAAACTCATATATCTTTTGTATTTGTCATAAACCTTTTCGAGTTCGTATAGAAATCCGCTGTCCTCGGACAGCCTTTTCATATCGTCCTGAGAAATTTTATGCAGAAATTCCACGGGATTGTGCTTAACATTTCTAAAAAGTTCCGGATTTATTCTCCTGAAGAGTCTTTCCGCTTCTTTATCCCATGTTGACCACATATTGTAAGATATCTCATATAACGGCTGAAGGGCTTCGGGCACGACCGGTTTTACATAAAAGTTCCTGAATTTCATAAGTAGCTCCTTTTTTTAAATTCTTTCTTCAAGATCCGTAATTGCATTCATAAAATTCCTGTAACCTGCCTCCGGCGATCCGTAAGGTGAAAAGTATTTATGCACATCACCATCCTGAAAATATTTTGTTGACATATAGTAGAAGTGGTCTGATGTTGAAAGTTTTCTGGCGATCTCTAAAAGTTCGGGGTTGCCGGATGCTTTTACTTTTTTGAGTATATCGTAAAATGTCTCAAGCGCATTATACTGCATATCGTTCTCTCTCCATGCGGAAAGATCCCTTTCCATATCCGCCCATGAAACAGGCTCGGGAAAAGAAATGCTTTCGGGCTGATAATTGGCTTTTTCAATGACATCGGACGGCCATGAGAATTCGATCTGCTTCGACTTGAGGATCTTTCCGGGAAGTTTGTGCATGAATTCGAAAATGCCGGTCTCTTCCCACTGATGTTCTCCGAAGGTCTCATAGTCCATGAACAGGTTCAGGAAGAGGTTTTTGCCTCCCTGCTCGATCAGATGCAGGTCGTTGATCCATTTTACGAATTTTTGAACAGTAAGAGGGTATTCCACCCATCCCTTATTAGAGAATCTGAAAGCGATATCATCGGAAAGGGAGTAGAATTTGAGAAGCATGTTCAGGTTCTTATTGTGATCCTTGTAGGCATAAAGCGGAGATCTCCAGTCGAGTATCCTGTCAACGCCTTCCGTGAGTATCACCTTATACCCTTCCTCCTCCCAGATAAGATCGGAAAGGAAATTCTGATAAATAAGCTCGGTATTTCTGAAAGTGATAGGTGAGAAGCCGAATTCCTGCTGAACGGTATTGCGGTGCATCCTTACCTGATCGAGAAATTCATCCTTGTCATAAAGGAAGGACAGAGAGTGGTAGTAAGTTTCACCGATGAACTCCACACAATTAGTTTTGGCAAGATCTCTGAACGAATAAAGCACTTCCGGGCAGTATTTTTTGAACTGTTCGATCGCAGTTCCGGTGATAGAGTAGGCGATCCTGAATTTTCCCTCGTATTTATCAATTAGTTCAAGCATAAGTTTATTTGTAGGAAGGTAGCATTTCTTCGCAACTTTGAGCATGATCTCCCTGTTCAGCTCCTCGTCAAAGCAGTCCTTGCCCTTACCGATATCAAGTACAGAGAAATTTTTGATCCTGTACGGCTGGTGCACCTGAAAATAAAAAACAAGATTTATCATATATTCCTTCCCATTGTCTTTTCATAAACTTTAATTATCTCTTCGCATGCGCTGTCCCATTTGATCTGCTCAACTTCGTGCCTGCCTCTTTCACCGAGATCTTTTCTTTCGTCGGGATTCTCAATGAGCCTGATAATTTCATTCGCGAGAAGCTCGACATCCCAGAAATCAACCTTGATAGCGTTTTCTATGACTTCCGCAACTCCGGATTGTTTTGAAATTATCGTGGCGAGCCCGTAAGACATTGCCTCGAGAGGAGCTATTCCGAACGGTTCTGAAACTGAGCTCATAACATAAATGTCCGAACTTGAGAACATTTCAGCCACATGTGCGCCCTTAAGGAAACCTGTAAAGAGAAAACGGTTCTTAAGCCTGTATTTCGCAGATTTATGGACTATCTTTCTCTCCATGTCGCCCGCTCCGGCCATGACGAACCTTGTTTTCGGGTATTTTTCAAGAATGATCTTTGCCGCTTCGAGAAAATAATCGGGTCCTTTCTGAAGCGTTATTCTTCCGAGAAACAGTATTACAGGATCTTTGAATATCCTTTTACGCTCACCTGCATCGGAAACATCAATGTTGTGCGCATTATGAACTACATTTATCTTCGCGGTGTCGATAAGATATCTTGATATCACCATCTCTGCCGTATATTTTGAGACAGCTATAACTGAATCCGCTTCGGCCATACCTGAATACTCGATGTTGTGGACTCTTCCGTCGCCGGCTCCTCCCGCCCTGTCGAACTCGGTGGCGTGCATGTGGCATACCAGACTTTTACCTGATACTGATTTCGCAATTATGCCGGCAGTGTATGTAAGCCAGTCATGCGCGTGAATAATGTCGAACTGAAGTGTCTGCGCATATCTTTGAGCCCGGAGAGTAAATTCTTTGACTTTTTCGAAAATATCTTCAGATCCCGAGATATTGTTCATTATATCATGAAAAGGAACTTTTGTCTTATAATCGAATCTTTGCGTAGTGCTCAGAAAATACTCATAGAAAGTTTTAACTTCTGACACGCTGATGTAGGATTCAGGCACGGATGAAATCCCGATGAAGCTGAATCTTTCCGTATCGGTCTTGAAGACGGTATTCGTATATTCCTGCTCCCTCGCAGGCGAAATGAATTTGACAGGAAGATCATCGGCGTCTGATACTTTTCTTAACGGGAAATATACTTCCTCCCGCGTAGGCAGTACAAGATCGATCTCAACTCCTTTTTTAAGCAGTCCTTTTACGATCCCGTAGCAGGCTGTACCCAGGCCTCCGGCAATTACAGGAGGGAATTCCCAGGTGAACATCAGTACTCTCATTTTTTTCCTCCCGGTTTATCGAAGATATGTTCGGCAACTATCATCGCAGCCACACTCCATGCCTGAGCGGGGCAGCCTTTGGGAAAATGAGGATTATCCCCGTCCCACACTTCGGCTACCGAAGATATGTGTCCTTTTAGAATTCCGTTTTTGAGTCTTTCAATGAAAAGATCTATCCTGTCTTTCAGCTCTGCTTTTTTCATCTTCTTTTTGTTTATCGCATAAAAAGACTCGATTAACGGTCCCATCAGCCATGCCCAGACTGTTCCCTGGTGGTATGCAAGATCAAGCTGCGTGTGACTTCCGATGTATTTCTTCTTGAACTGACTGTTCCTCGGAGTGAGTGTTCTGATACCGTAGGGCGTGAGAAGCTCTTCCTTAACTATGTTGAAGCTGTTCTCCATCACATCATCTGACCAGAGCTTATGGGGAAGAGACATCGCAATAAGTACATTAGGCCTGAACTCATCTGCAGCCGAACCGTTCTCCACTCTGTCGGCAATATGTCCGTTAATTATGAATTTTTCGGCAGAACCTTCGATCTTTTTAATGATCGACCTTACATCTTTCAGGCTGAATTTAAGATATTTGAGATCGAATGTCTTTTTGCCGAGCTGTTTTGAGACCGATTCGAAGATTTTCAGCGCATTATACCACATAGCGTTGATCTCGACCGGTTTACCCCACCTTGGAGTCACGGGTTTATTGTAAACCTTTGCATCCATCCATGTGAGCGCATCATCGCTTTTCTTCAGTTCTATAAGTCCGTCTTCATCGGCATAAAACGGCAATAGTTTATTATATGCGTAGTTCCCGATTATTTCAGTCAGATATCTGAAGAGTTTTGTTTTAATTTTATCATCCTTCAGAAAAGGGAAGATGTCGCCTGCCCTCAAAGCGAATAACAGAGCAGAATCTACTGAATTATAGTTTGTTCCTTCTCCACCCTCGCCGATCACATTAGGCAGGATCCCCTTCTGAAGTTTTTTACCGTACTTATCAAGTATCTTCAGATACAATTCATGACCCGAATCTTTGTGAAGTAAAGCTTTCATGCTTATCATCGTATCCCTGCCCCATGACGAGAACCACGGAAAACCTGCCACAATGTCGTCTTTCAAGAGAAAAGTATCGAACATTTCGTCAAGTATATCGGAATATTTTTTTAACGGATAAAGATTGTCGTCCGAGAACATGATCTTTTCAAGAGAATATCCCTTTTTGCAGGATGCCGGATGATCTTTCGGGAATACGCTTTCCGCATATCTTTTAATGATCTCTGAGACTGTGCGTTTTACATTTTTAACAGGATCGTCTGAATACAGGATGAAATTAGATTCTCCAGCTTCGAGAGTAAAACTGATGACACATGGAGATATAACACTTTCAGAAGCGTCGTAGCCTCTTGCCGCATCGGCCGGATAGAAAACATTTCTGAAAATTATTGTTTCCTCTTTCATTATCCCCTTACCTGCATGAACGCACCCTGAAAGCCCCGTGTCGTTCCGTTTGAAAACAGCGTCGTTCTCCCGCATTTCGAAACTGCAATCAGTTCTGTCCCAAATTGAAGGATCGTTGGTCGAATGATGATTTCTGAGTGAAAATTTCGGTCTTATCTCAAATTCTACCGGAGTCGAGCTGCAATTAATAAAATTTATCATCACGATATTCTTTGAAGGGTGCATTTTGATCTCTTTGACAATAAGAAAATCATCCGACTTCGGAATTGATGAATAAACGGCACAAGGGTACGGGAAGAACCATGTTTTGACTATGTGCTCATAACCGTCCGGGTAAATGCATTCAGAATAATTGTTGGAATCGAGATATATCTCTTTACTTCTCCACCTGACTTTTTCTTCCTGAGACTGAACTATATGGTTACGGTTCAGTTTATCATCCGCCGCTATAAGCAGACCGTTATACTTCCTTTTATTGACGAAATTTCCGCATCCCATCGAATATCCGCCTTTTCTGTTGCTGACGACCCACTCATGATGCATTACTTCGTTGTAATAGTAGTTGAAATCCATGAAAAACCTCCTTTTGGAAAAATATATTAAATGTGTATCTTTTTCAGCACCGGGATTATATTATTCAGCACTATATGGTCCCAGTCGATCTCCATAGATAATCTCTGTGCGTTTTTCAGATGAGTGTCCATGTCTTTTTCAGAACAAACTCCGGCTACTTTCGTGAAAATATTCTCAGCTTCCTTTCTGATCATATCTTTTTCGATCTCTCTTCTACCGGGGGCATCAAGATTCATTATTTTTTCGTCTGACGCCTCTTTTATACCTTTCGTAAACTCAATTATATGAAAAGCATCGGGAGCTGATTTGAATTTGTTTTTGATCAGATCAGCGCATCCGCAGGCATCCGAAAGAACTGCAACGCTTCCGAAAGGAACTGTTTCTATCTGCGCGATCCCGAAAGGTTCATAAACCGACATTCCGAATTCAGCGTCAGAACCTGTTCTCAAGTCGATCCAGTGCGCATTCTCCGGTATTCTGTTTCCCGTGCTGTGCCTGTTGAAACCGAACTGGTTTATAAATACAGCTTTTATCGCTTTTGATTTTGCGTTGAAATGTTCAATTCCGCTGTAAACTTCCGATTCCATACCCACAAGATCGGGCCAGCCTTCCTTGTGCATTACCGGCCAGCCGTATTCATTTTCCATCCTCGCAACATCCTGAGCCGGCCGCCCTGTACCGATCAGCGTTGAAAGCAGAATGTAGAATCCCGTCATCGAATTTGATTCAAAAAGCTCATCCAGTTCTTCGAGAAGCATCACATCGCGCCATAAACCCTTACTCGAAACAAGTCTTGTGACATGTGTAAATATCGCATCCGGGGTATAGTTAAAAAGAGTTTTACAGTATTTCTTTATTGTCTCTCTGCTGCTTTTTTTTGCTTTGAGGTCGATTTTTTTATGGAATATCCCGTTATATACAACTTCGATTTTTTTATCGTCGATCCCGGGATTTAAGAATTTTATCTCTTTTGCTATAAGGGAACTTACAGCGAATATCTTGTCAAGATGAATTGTTCTTTTTACGAGTTCGTTCCTGTAGTATTCCGATCTGTCCCCGAAAATACTTTCCATGGATATTCTGTCTGTATCGGTTCTGTCCATTATCCCGTAAAAGGAAATATCGTGACCCGGCAGGTTTTCTGTTATACTTCTTGAAGTTGAAACCTCGTGTGCATAGAAAATTGTTCTGTGGTTTTTGAACAGGCCTTTGTTTCTGTCTATAGTTATTTTAAGAGCGCAGGCCATACCCATGTATTCATGCGAAAAATGAGTTACTGCATCATCTTTTGAAGTAAGACCTTTGAGAATTTCAGCGTAGGGAACAGCTATCCTGACATACTGTTCATAATCCCAGTCCCCGTATCTTTCAGACTGGATACCGTAACTTTCCCAGAGCATGAACTTGAGCCTGTCAACAGTCTCGGTTTTCATGTTGTTTATATGGATCAGTATAGTCTCGATCTCGTTCGCATGACCCGGATTAGTCTCGTTGGCCATAATTCTTTTGCCGTAAACTATACCTATCCCGTATTTTTTTTCTATCGGTGCAAAAATATGGGTGTATTTTTCCATATCATAATTGTCGATCCCCGAATAAAGCACCACGCCGTCTTTACCGAGCCTTGAACTCGGATTACCTTCCGTATTGAACAGCGGGCCGTAAAGGATGGTTCTGTCGTAATAATTACGGTATGAAGAGGAAGTTGCAAGCCCGGCAATTACGGATCCGATCCCTCCGATTTTCTGAACAGCTTCATGCGTAATATGAAGAGCGATTTTCATTTTTTTCTTCCCTTATAATTATCCATTAATGTACGCTAAAATTGAGATAATATCAAGACCAATAAGTTTTATTTTTGTCAGAGTTCTGTTAGGGAAAGAACAAAAAAGGCAGAAAAAAATTCTGCCTTACAGGTATATATGTATGCCTGATCTTATTTTAATTCTTCTTTAAGTCTCTGAATATGTCCTCTTCCGAGAGCTTTCACTTCACATCCGAGTTTCAGGTATTCTTTTATCGTCTCATCCGAAAGTATCCCGAAGCAGTCAATTACAGCGATCGGACCGCCCGCCCACTTAACGATCTTCTTCGGATCTAAATTCATATATTCGGCGTGCGGTACCGCGAGGATCAGAGCTTCCACTCCTTTGAGTTCATTTTTCAGATCTTTGCCGACCTTAAGTTTTGTAAGTTCCTCCTGATTCCTGAAAAATCTTGCCCATGAATGTCCGGGCGCCGGATATGTGTCCTGTGATTCAAACTCGTACCAGTGATCCACATAAGGATCGTGAACTCTAAGTTCTGCGCCCATCTCGGTAAGCTTTCTGATTACGAGTTCGGAACCGCTGTATCTCGTATCGCCTACATCCTGCCTGTAGCTTGCGCCGCATAAAAGAATGTCGGAACCTGCTATGTACCTGCTCATATCCTTAAGCGCATCTCTTGTGAGCTCGGCGACATGGAGTGCTCTAGTGTCATTTATGTCGATGGCTGTTGGAGTTATCTTGAACAGATCATCGCCGTCGTCGAATCCGAGAATATGCTTGTAAGCCCAGTACCCGAGCCCGCCGTCCTTCGGCAGGCAGTATCCGCCTATCCCGGGTCCGGGAAAGATCATGTTAGAGTGCGTAGGCCTCATCTTGATAGCCTTTATAACCTTTATTATATCAACGCCGTTCCTTTCTGAAAACACGCTCCATTCATTGATGTAGGCAAGTATTGTCGCCCTGTATGAGTTCTCCATTATCTTCGTTGTTTCTGATTCGATCGGTCTGTCCATTACGGTCAGAGGGAATTTTTTTGTGTTCAGTACTTCGTGGAGGAATTTTTCTACCCTTTTTCTCGCTTTAGCATCACATCCCGAACATACTCTCCAGAAATCCCTTATGCTTGCAACATATTCTCTTCCCGGCATCACTCTTTCAAAGCTGTGAGCGAGGAGGGGAGTCTCTTTCATCTTCCTTTTCCCGAATTCTTTCTTTAGTATCGGCCATGCGACAAATTCTGTTGTCCCCGGAGCGACCGTTGTCTCGATAAGAACAAGGCAATCAGGCTGTATTTTTTGACCGATAGTCTTCAGTGTAGCTTCGAGAGCAGCCATTTCCGCCTCGCCTGATCTCATGTTCCCGAGCTCTTTTTTCGAGAAGTCGCACTGAACATCAACGACCACGCAGTCCGCCAGGCTCAAGCAGTCGCTGTTGTAGGTCGCTACAAGAGTTTTCTCCTTTTTCACGCACCTTACGATAAGCTCGTCAACTTCGGGATCCTCAGCTTTTACCGGCGATTCGCCTCTGTTGAGCATGGGTATCTTCCAGTAACTCCTCGGACTCGGTCTCTGACAGCCGATCACGAACTTCGTGTAATTACCCTTCTTGTCCTTCGTGTCGGCAACTATAGCCGCCATGACCGCACCTACGAATCCCACGCCCATTACTACAACGATCTCTTTACCTTCTTTACGCGCTTTTTTTGTCAGTTTTTCGATCCTTTTGAATTCAGCCGCGTAATCTTCCTTTGCCGGTATCGGGAATTTCTCTCCCGCCGGATTTACAGAATATTTTTTCTCTCCCATTTCCCTTACTCCCTCATATTATTTCAATCTTTTGTATGAATATGAATAAAAGTAATTTATTTTTCTGTTTTAAACAAGTATATTTAAGAAAAAAAGGCGAAAATCATGAACGGGGAAACAGAAAGAAGGAACAGATCCTTAATGGAGACTTCAGATGAATTCAAAGCGGGGGAAGAAGTAGAGATACTGATCTGCAACAGATCTGATCTAGGATTGAATGTAATTGTTAACGATAAATGCTGGGGATTAATTCATAATACAGACATTCTGGGAAAGCTCAAAGAGGGCGAAAGAACAAAGGGTTTTGTGAAAACTCTGAGAGACGACAATAAGATCGATATCTCACTCCAGAGACCCGGCTATAAAAAGGTAACCGAACTGACTGATGTTATTCTTGAAAAGATAAAGGAGAACGGCGGAACACTTTATTTGACCGATAAGAGTCATTCCGATGATATATTTGCGGTATTCAAAGTTAGCAAGAAGACATTCAAGCAGGCGATCGGAGCTTTATATAAGCAACGGATAATCGTTATTGAAAAAGACAGTATTAGGTTGAAAGCAGACTGATTATTTACCACCTTGCTTTGAAACCTCTCGTGTCAATATGTATAAATGAAGGATGCGCCTCAGTTCTTTTATACAATCCGAGTCCCCCTATAAAGTCCATAAAGCTTTCTGCACCGGAATGCTCCTCGATAGTTTTAAAAAGAAATTGTGCGTCTCCGTGGTCAAGTTTGCCGTCTTTGTTCAGGTCATCCATCCTTCCGTCACTATCTTCGTCAATATACATATCCGCAGCGCCTCCGTATATGTGTCTGCTGTATTTTACATTTCCGATCAGTTTATTGTAGAATGGAGTCCTGTACGCACTTATAAATTTGAATTTCGAAATATTGATATTTTTTTCCTTCAGTATCTCCGTCAGATATTCAAGTTTT
Organism: Candidatus Delongbacteria bacterium; assembly: GCA_016938535.1. Next base: position 4,936 of record JAFGUL010000129.1, on the reverse strand, counting down.
AACAGAAGTTTTTCCCTTATCAGGACATATTTCGGAAAACCACCTTCCTGTTTGCATATAAAATCACCTAAAATAAAATTAGGGGTCAGCCTTGTATCGAGATCATTTTCAGTAACTTCAATTAATCCCTTCGGCCTCTCATAAACATGGTCGTTATTCAGAGGTATAAGCGGATAATTTCCTATCCTGTAGCCGTTCAGATATTCACCTTTTTTCTGCGATAACGGAACTTTTACGAACACATTTATAAGCATAGAATCTGATTTGCCGTTAAAGATCAGAATATTATATTTACCTTTTTCCACAGGAGCTTTTAGAGTGTAGTATCCGTTTTTCGGCAAAAGAAAATTACCGTTGAAGTTTACTTTTACAGGTTCATCTGACAGGTTTTTCAGGTCAATATTAAGCCCGGGCATAACAAAAATACTAAATATTTTCAGATCATTTATTTCATTATTGATCCTGACTCTGAAATTACATCTTGATTCAGATGCAAATATTGATAATGCGGCAGAAATGACAAGAAGTGACATTAGTTTATACATTAAAGCTTTCCGGGTTTTTTATTTAGTGCCTCCGCTACAGCTTCATCCCTTTTGTAAATGTCATTTCTGAATTGAATGTCCCCGTTCTCATCGACCCAGGTGGTTAAATATTGTATGTGAACATTTATTGGTATTTTGAGATTAACAGTTGTTTCTTTTCTTGTAGAAATGACATTATTTATTTTTTCCATGTTCCAACCGGGAATATCTCTTAGTAGCAATTCAGCGAAATTTAAGGGGTTCTCAAGGCGAAGGCATCCTGAACTGAAGCTTCTTTCCTCTTTCTGAAAGAGGCTTTTATCAGGAGTATCGTGAAGATAGATATTATACTGATTCGGGAACATGAATTTTACTTCTCCGAGAGAGTTATTCGGTCCGGGATCCTGTACAAGCCTGTAACGAAAGTTCTTCCTTTCTGCGGTTGTCCAATCAATATCATCAACTGAAATCTCGGGAGATTTGACTTCATTGTTTTTAAAGATACGGATGTTTTTCTTCTTCAGATAGTCTCTATCCTTTCTTACCGCCGGAATTATATCGTTGAACAGAATTGTAGGTGGCACAGTCCATGTGGGATTAAAGACCAGATAAGTCATCCTGTCACTGAAAACAGGAGTTTTTCGATAGGATTTTCCGATGATCAGATTATGACTTTCTACGAATTGGTTATCTCTGTAATATGATAACTTATAGTTGGCAAGATTAATCAATATATAAAGCTTTCCATAGTCCTCGGGCATCCATCTAAGCCGTTCCAGATTTACTCTGATCTTGTTTATCCTTTCTTTTTTTGAGAGATTCAACATGCTGAGAGTGTTGTCTCCAATTATACCGTCACTGTTGAGCCCGTGTCTTTTCTGGAAATTCTTCAGAATGGAATACATTTCATCATCATACAAAGTGCTGTCTTCCGGCACATGCAATTTCACCTTTTCAATAATTGCCAGATTCTCTCTTATTTCAGGTATCCGTTTGTCTTTGCTGCCCGGTTTTATCAATGAACCTTTAGACACAACAAAAGTTATATCTTCATCAAGATCATAATAGTATTTCAATTTTTTCTTAAGCTCGAAATAACTTCTGGTCTGAGGTTTGGTCTTTTCGAGTTCAGATAATAAATTTTTGTTATTAACAGATGATTTAAAAAGTCTGATCACATCCTCTTTTCTTTTCTGGGCATTCCATTCCGGATGAAGGTCAACAGGATTTAATTTTCCGGACAGAAGATGATTTGCATAAAGAAGGAAAGAATCCGTCAGAAGTATGTCTTTAAGTCCGGGTGATTCTGATGAAACTTTATTCTTTGAGAGATACTGATAATGATAATCATCAGGGTCAAGTCCTTCGTATTTTGCACTTCCGATCGTGTCAATAAAAGTGCTGGCAATTGTCTTATTTGTCCAGAACGGTTCAAAATTATTTTCCTCATACAAAGTTAAAAGAGAATTCACGCAGTAAAGTTTTTCAATATTTTCAAATAATGATGGATTCTCTAATATCTTTCTGATGTTTTCATTTATTGCGAAGAGCGATAAACTGATCAGAAAAATTAACAGTATAAGGATTTTATTCATTATTATCAGTGCTCCTTTAATTAAAACTAACTTTTATATCCTTTCGGGTTCATGCTCTGCCATTTCCAGGCTGAATTGACCATTTCCTCAAGTCCTAGTTCGGCCTTGTACCCGAGCTCTTTTTCCGCTTTGGACGGATCGGCAAGAACGGTCGCCACGTCGCCCGATCTTCTGGGTCCGATCTCGTACGGGACGGGATGTCCGCAGGCTTTACCGAAAGCCTCTATCATTTCAAGAACGGAATATCCTCTGCCTGTACCTATGTTGTATATGAATGTACCTTTATCCTTCAATAGCTTTCCGATCGCACTTACATGAGCTTTGGCGAGATCAACAACATGAATGTAGTCGCGGACACCGGTTCCGTCGGGCGTGTCCCAGTCATCGCCGAAGACGACAACTTTTTCTCTGATGCCAGCCGCTACCTGACTTACGAAAGGCAGTAAATTGTTCGGATATTCGGGATCTTCTCCGATGCGGCCTGAATCGTGAGCGCCGACAGGGTTGAAATACCGCAGTATCACAACATTCCAGCCGAGGGCTTTTGCGGCGTCAAGCAGTATCTGTTCCATCATAGCCTTGGTGTGTCCGTAAGGGTTGGTCGCATGAACCGGCGCGTTCTCTGTTACAGGCACTTCTTCGGGGTCGCCGTAAACTGTCGCAGACGAGCTGAAAACGAAGTTCTTGATCCCGTATTTCTGCATGCACTTATAAAGGTTCAGCGAACCTGAAATGTTGTTCTCGTAATACATCAGAGGTTTTTCTACAGATTCTCCCACAGCTTTAAGAGCAGCGAAATGTATGACCGCATAAATATCCTTTTCAGCCTCAAAAACCTTCTCAAGCTCATCGTAGTCCTTCAAGTCGGCTTCATGAAATTTTACTTTCTTTCCCGCGATCTCTTCGACACGCTTAACGCTCTCATAAGTCGAATTGCAGAAATTGTCCACCAGAACAAGTTCGTGATCTTCTTTCAAAAGTTCCACATTAGTATGAGATGCGATGTAGCCTGCTCCGCCGGTGATTAGAATCTTCATTATAAACCCCGAATAATTATCATTATCAATTAAAGCCTAAAATTAACGAAAAGTTCAGTTTTAGTCAAATTTAAAAAACAGTTGTTAAAATCAAAAGTTTTTCGTATTTTTGACAGGTCGAATTTTGGAGATGGAATGAGCTTCTACAAACATGGAATACGGTTCGAATGCAAAAAGTGCGGCAACTGCTGCGTGGGGAACGGTTATGTTTTTATCTTCCCCGTTGATCTTGAAAGGCTGATCGAAAAGTCCGGTTTTAATTTAGAGGAGCTTCAGAGGACATATCTTTCTACCGTTGACGGATATACCGTATTTCGGGACGGGGGAAGCGGAGCCTGCATTTTCTGGGATCCGATCGTCAAAGGCTGCAGGATATACGAGGCGAGGCCGACACAGTGCAGGACATTTCCGTTCTGGAAAACTCTTTTATACAAAAAAGCTAAATGGGACGAAGGAACTAAAACATGTCACGGCGTAGGAGAGGGCAGACTATATTCCGAAGAAGAGATAGACGAAATTAAAAAATTATTATAAGAGGAGGAAACGATGGCAAACAGAACGGTGATCAGGGCTAAAGTTCTTTACGACGGAAAAGGAAAGAAAACCGAGCAGACTATCATTGTCGAGGACGGAAAGATCGTAGAAGTATCAAAGAAAGCTTTAAAAGCTGATTTTGAAGGATATGTAACTCCCGCATTCATAGACGCACATTCTCATATCGGCATGTTCCGCGACGGCGAGCCTGACAGCGAAAGCGAAGGCAACGATATTTCCGATCAGTTCATGCCTCTTAACGATCCTCTGAACAGCATCTATTTTGACGACAGGGCTTTTAAGGACGCTGTTGACTTCGGAGTGCTTTATTCGTGCGTGGTTCCGGGCAGCGGAAATCTGATCGGCGGAAGGGCTATGATAATCAAGCACTGGGCGCAGAACAGAAAAGAAGCTCTTCTGAAAGATTACGGATATAAAATGGCACTCGGTTTTAATCCCCGTTCAACAGGCAGCTGGAAAGGGAAGAGACCGAACACGAGAATGGGTGTTTACTCTATGCTCGAGGAGAAATTCGACAAGCTCCTCATCAAGAAAGAGAAAGCCGAGATAGAGAGAGACAAAAAACTTGCTGAGATCGATAAGAAGGCAAAAGGGAAAGATAAGCTTACCGCAAAAGAGATCGCTTTTGAGAAAAAACAGATACATAGGTGCTTTGAGCTGACATTTGACCCTGAAGAAAATATACTTCTTGAGATCTTAAGCGCAAAAAAAACTGCCAAGATCCATGTTCACAAAGAGGACGATGTATTATACCTGATCGAACTTGTCAAAAAGTATAAACTCAAAGCTACAGCTGATCATACCTGCGATGTATTCCACAAGGATATTTACGATGAGCTTGCAAAGGCAAAAATCCCTGTGATCTTCGGCCCTCTCGGCGGAGTAGGCGGAAAGATCGAGCTTGCACATGCTTATTACCAGAACGCGGAACTTCTAATGAAATCCAAAGCCGAATTCGGGCTCATGACAGACCATCCGATAGTCTGGACACCGCACCTCAGAGACAGCCTGAAATTCTTCCTCATACACGGCATGAAAGACGAAGAAGCGATCTCACTCATCACATACAAAAACGCGAAACTTCTGGGTATTGACGATATCCTCGGCACTGTAGAAAAAGGCAAAGTTGCAAGCTTGATAGTCTGGGATAAAGAACCGTTAAACCTTGCCGCTTACCCGAAAATGGTCATGGCTGAAGGAAAAGTTTTGAGGAAGAAATAAGGGG
>JAFGUL010000128.1 GCA_016938535.1 Candidatus Delongbacteria bacterium | reverse complement strand
ATAAGGGAAACATATTTAAAAAAGATCAGGCCTTTTATGGGAAAACCGGTTATAAAGATCCTGAGCGGTATGAGAAGGGTGGGCAAAAGCGAACTGCTGAAGCAGATCGAAGCTGAGATAAAGCAAATAGAACCAAAAAAGAAAGTTATTTCAATAAATAAAGAGCTCCGTCAGTTCGATTTTATAACAGACTATAAAGTTCTGAATGGTCACATAGACGAATCGGGAGGAAAGTCCGGTTCTGTTATTCTTATTGATGAAGTGCAGGAAATAAAGGAATGGGAACGGTCGGTGAACTCTTTTCTGGCTGAAGGCATGGATGTTTATATCACAGGATCGAACGCTCATCTTCTCTCATCCGATCTTGCCACTTTGATCTCGGGCAGATATGTCGAGTTCAGAATATATACTTTCAGCTTCAATGAATTTACGGAGCTCGGAGGTTTTGAAAATAAGCCGAAGGAGGAAGTATTCAGAAAATATATCAGATTCGGAGGGCTGCCGGGTCTTTTTCATCTTGATTTTCAATCATCCGCAACATTTCAGTTCCTTGATGCTATCTACCAAACGATACTTCTCAAAGATATAGTTAAGAAATTCAATGTCAGGAATGTGAGCCTGTTGGAAGATGTTGTGAGCTTTGTTTTCGATAACATAGGAAATCAGTTCAACGCAAGCAATGTCGTAAAATATTTGAAGAACCAGCAGATAAAAACCAGTGTTCCGACCATTCTAAGCCTTATACATAACCTGAACGATGTAATGATCACACATAAGATCAGGCAATACGACTTAAAAGGAAAAGAATATCTTGACACGAACGCAAAATATTACGCCGGCGATCTCGGTTTAAGGCACGCAGTACTCGGATTCAGAGACGAAGATATTGGAGGAATATTGGAGAACATAGTCTGCCTTGAACTTTACAGAAGGGATTACAAAGTATCATTCGGTAGAATAGGAGACAAAGAAATTGATTTCATAGCAGAAAAGGAAGAAGAAAAAATCTATATCCAGGTATCGTATATGATGCAGAATCCCGAAACTGCAGAAAGAGAGTTTTCAGCCCTTGAGTCCATCAGGGACAACCATCCGAAGTATGTCATTTCAATGGATCCGGTAGTATTTAAAAGAAAATCCGGCGTAAAACATATCAATCTGTTTGATTTTCTGTGCAATGCGTAGAATTATCAGTTGCATAAAGTTTTATTTATTCCTAAATTTTCGGACAGTATAATTCAACTGCAAAAATGAGGTAATAATGAAGCATTTCTTATTGTTCATGATCATTTCAGCATCATATCTTAATGCGATCACTTTCAAAGAAGGTAATAAAATATTCCCCTACTATCTTTGGTTCGGAGCAGGTGCGGGCGTTATGCGCAATGACACTTCAGGTTTTTTATCCCTGAACGCAACTGTAAATTTTTCAAAAGGTCATCACATCATAAAAATAAGAGGCATCGGTTCTTTAGCTGATAACTCTACAGCGTTCGGAGAAGACTCAGGTGATATCGGATTGCTTTACGGTTACAGACATTCTTTCGGAAATATAAGCATCTCATACATGGCCGGCACTGCGATAACTGCGGGTACTTATAAAGGTGATAAATATTTTGTTGAGAACGATCCTGCCCCTAGATACGAAATGATCGATTATAAAACATTCGGATTCCCCATTGAGGTTCAGATAGACATGAACGCTTTAAGACTGCTGGGATTGAGTTTTTCCCTCTTCGCCGACCTGAATACCGAGAAAAGTTTTATAGGCTTCAGTACGAATATCCTGATCGGTCGTCTGCCCTAAGCATATTTTCTGCTGATCATGGAGAAGATGTATAATTAAATGTGTTATATTGAAACAATAATATCTAAGTTAAAAAAGAGGAAAAAATGAAGTACAAATCGATACTTGTTCTTGTAAGCACAATTCTGATCATGCTTCTGATGTCATGTACGGAAGATTGCAATACGGAACCTGAAAATGAATCTCCTACCTGCAAAATTACTTTATCAACCGGAGATTCTGTTTATT
>JAFGUL010000127.1 GCA_016938535.1 Candidatus Delongbacteria bacterium | reverse complement strand
CCGGGCAGTCAGGGTGCACCGGGCAGTCAGGGTGCACCGGGCAGTCAGGGGCAGGCCGGACAGAGCGGACAGCCGCAGAGCGGCGGGCCGGGCTCGGTTCCGGGTCCGGGCGGGACTCCGGGACAGCAGGGGGAGAACGGCACTCAGGGCAGCGGACAAAAGGGCTCAGCACTCGGCAACAGGCTTTCCGACATAGCCGGTGACATGAAGGGAATAGAGGAGCAGCTCAGGGATAAAAAACTTGACGAATCTCTTATAGCGAGACAGAACGAAGTTATGCATAAACTTCTGGATGCGATCGAGTCTGTAAAAAGGGAAAAAACGGATAACAGGCGCGAAGGAAAGATAGGCAGGAATAAAGCCGTAGATCCGGGCGCGATAGATATTAATTACGACAGGAACCTCAGAGAGCTGCTCATCAGAACCCTGAAAGACGGTTACACGAACACCTACAAGAACAAGATAAAAGATTATTTCAGAGAACTCGAGAATTAAAGCGGAGACGGTTATGAAAAATATAGTTTCAGTTCTGATGCTTTCAATTTTATTTTTTTCCTGCTTTAAACAGGGGAAGGATTTGACAGTAGTATCAACAAGCTCACTTAACGGAAATATTTTTCCTGTCGAAAAAGACGGTGTGAAAAGCGGTGGATTCAGCCTGATATCGTCTGCTGTTAAAAAGATCACCGGAGAGAATAGTACTGAAGTTGAGCTGATAGGAAATTCAAATTTTATTTACGGTACAAAAGAATCTTATTTCACAACCGGACAGGCAGTGATAGATCTTATGAACGAACTGAATTATTCATGCCTGATAATAGGCCACCGCGAATTTTATTTCGGATTTGATGAGCTTGAAAAACTTTCCAAAAGAGCCAAATTCCCTTTCATCTCTGCGAATATCGAGTTTAAAGACTCATGCCGGATAAGTTTCCTAAAACCTTACATAATACTTAAAGATAACAGATCCGCGGTCATAGGCATAAGTACAGAGAAAGTATTAAAAGCAAATCTTGAGAAAGATGTGGGATCAATAAGAATAAAAGATCCTGCGGATGCAATAGAGTTCTACATTAAGGAGCTGAGGTCAAAAGGAATAGAGAATATTATAGTGGCCGGTGATTTTGATTGTGACGAGAATTCAATTTCAAACCTCACACAGGATCAGATAAGAAGAGTGTTTTCAATTAAAGAAGTAGATTTGTTCCTTACAACTACAGAAAAGAACAAATTGTGTTCACTGTCAAAGATCAGACCTGTTCTGAACTGCAGTATCAACGGATTTGAGGCAGTATCATTCAAAGTTGGAGATAAGGGTATTTACGGGAGTGAAAGGCACAGGATAAATTCCGTAGAACTGGACCCCGATACTGATCTTTCGGCGAAAATGTCCGAGATCAACCAGATAATTGACTCTGTAACGGGTAAGGTACTTGGAAGTTCCACTGAAGACATTTTTCATTCACAGGGAGATAAATTCGTTACCGAAACACCTTTGGGTAATCTTATTTCAGATATAATGAGGGATTTTACCGGAACAGATATTTTTCTCATGAACAGCGGTAAAGTAAGGAACGGATTCGAAAAAGGTCCTATAAATTTCGGTGATCTGTATAATGTGATACCCTATGAGGGAAGTATAGTTACCGTAGAAATGACAGGAGAACAGATAATTAAAATACTTGAAAGCTCCTGCGCGTTCAAAATGAGCAAAAGTTTTCTTCAGGTCTCAGGCATAAAATTCAGCTTCAATTCTTCAAAAGAACCTTTCAGTCGAGTAATAGAGAATACGGTAAGAATTAATGGAAAACCACTTGACAAAAGCAGGTTGTATTCCGTATCCTTAACGGATTATATTTATCAGGGAGGAGATTCGTATAACGAGTTTGCGGATATGGAAGTAAAATTGATAAAGATTCACCAGAAACAGATGAGAGAGATCATAAAGGATCATATCATTTCAGTTTCCAAGATCCAGACCCCGGAAAACAGCAGGATCACGGACATTTCAAAACTATAAGGGAACGACAGGATTGAATATTTTCTCATTCATTAAAAGAAGCATACTCAGAAAGACAGTTTTTCTATTTGTTGTGATAGTTTTCCTTCCTGTCCTTCTGATGGCATATTTTGCGTACGGAATTCTTTTAAGCAATCATAACGACAACCTTGTTTCCGGTTTAAAGTCTGGAGCAGGCTATATAAACACGATATTTGAGTATAATTCGAACATTGTTTTGAGTAAATCGATAAAGTTGAAGGATGATTTTGTATTTGTTAATAAGGCAGCGGCCGTTTTTGAAGGAAAAGGGGACCCTTCTGACCTTATGAATTATCTTAACAAAAACTACGGGTTCGACTTTTATATGATCTCAGCCGGAGAAGAAAAAGAATTTTTCTATTCTGAAACTGTTAAACCTGATGCCTTCACCGAGGAAATTGAAGAAATGAACAGGCCGGTACTGAGCTGTTCTAACAGTAGTTTTATGGCTGCGATAAAGATACCTTTCTATAAAGATCCGGTAAATTACCGCATTACTCTCGGAATGATGATAGATGAATACAACATCCTGGAATCAAGCAGCATCCTTGACTTCGATTTTATCATTATCGAAAAAAAGAACGGTAAGGCCGTGAACAGATTTTCAACTCTCCATGACGAATACGGTTACTCAATACCGCCGGGAAGTCTGACACTGGATCCTGAGATGCTCACATCATCTGACATATTTACCGATACCCTTAACGGAGAGACAAGAAAACTGCTGCCTTTCGATTTTGCGAATCTGAGCAGGAATTACAGGGGAGTTATAAGTAAGCATGTTAATTTCGAGTATCTTCAATCCGCTAAGAAATATCTGGGTTATCTGCTTTTGTTCTTTATGGTTCTGACCATAGTTCTTGCAGCATTCATAAGATCACAGATCCTAAGTCCTGTTATAAAGCTTCTCGACGGGATCAGAACAGCTTCGGCCCAGATAGAGAAAGGACAGCCTATAGAATCTCTTGACATAAAAAACAAAGACGAGATCGGTATCCTCGCGGATGAATATAACAGGATGGCCACCGAAATGGCCAAAAGTTTCTCCAGAATTAAATATCTTCAGAATTATCTTCTCAATATTTTCGAATCTATGCCTTCCGGGCTCATAGTTGTTGACAGCGAAGGAAAGATAACCCAATGGAATAAGAATGCGGAGAAATATACAAGAGATGTAAACAGCCTTAAAAAAGGGAATGAGGTATGGAAATCTCTCCCGGACCTGAAGATTTATAAAGAAGATCTGTTAAGCCTGATAAGTGAGAAAAGACAGCTCGAGTTTTACAGGGAACCTGTTCAGAACGGAGTTCACAGGAATGTCAATGTAAATCTTTTTCCTCTGGCCTCTAACGGTGTTACCGGGAGCGTTATAAGAATAGATGATGTTTCGGAATTAAAGAAGAAGGAAGAGCAGCTCATACAGGCCCAGAAGATGGAGACGATAGGCACACTGGCCGGAGGTATAGCTCACGATTTTAATAATATTCTCGCAGGTATTGTCGGAGTAGTATCACTTCTCAGGCATAAGATCGATAACGGAATGAAAGTAACGGATGAAATACTCAACGATTATCTCGATATAATGGAGCAGTCAGGTAACAGGGCTGCGGATATAGTCCAGAGACTCCTTACACTGTCGAGAAAACAGACGGTTTCAGTTGAAAAGGTCAGGATATCGGAAGTAGTAAATCATGTGATGAGAATATGTTCAAATACCTTTGATAAAAGTATCTCTATAAAAGGGGTTAATACAGACAGCTGCATCCAGACGATCGTGGATTTTACACAACTCGAACAGATTATACTGAACCTTTCAATTAATGCCAGTCACGCAATGACCATAATGCGCGATGACGACAGTAATTGGGGAGGGGAACTGATCATAGAGATAGCCGAGAATCTGGATCAGGACGAAATTGATAAGTTCAGACCTTCGGATGACGATAAAGATTATTTCAGGATATCGGTCAAAGACAACGGGGTGGGAATGGATCCTTCGACAGTTAAGCAGATCTTCGAACCTTTCTTTTCCACAAAAGATAAAAGTATGGGTACAGGACTGGGACTTACGATCGTTTATAATGTTGTTCAGCAGTCGGGCGGATTTATCGATATTGATTCCGAACCGGGAAAGGGAACTGAATTCAAAATTTATATGCCCAAGTATTTCGATGACGGAAAAGGTGATGATATCAAAAAAACAGAAAGTATCATTCAGGGAACCGGAACGGTTCTTGTGATAGATGATGAACCTGTTCTCAGAGAACTCGCCAGATCAATGCTCGGTCAGGCGGGATATGAAGTCATTACGGCAAAAGACGGGATCGAGGGAACTGATATCTATGCAGAGAACAAAGATAAGATCGATATCGTGCTCCTTGATATGATGATGCCGAATAAGAACGGAAAAGAAACATTTATCGATCTTAAAGAAATGAACAGCGATGTTAAAGTTGTGATGACATCAGGTTTTACCAAAGATAAAAGGGTCGAGGATGTCCTCAGGCTTGGCGCGAGAGATTTTATACAGAAACCATATACGATCTTCTCTCTTGCCGAAAAAATATACAAGGTTATGAATGAAAACTGACAGAGACAAAAAAAGAAGGCTTCCCGACTGGATCAAAATAGATTTCAAACATGATTCTGCCGTTCTTGACCTGAAACGAGAACTGAGAAATCACGGTATTCATACAGTCTGCGAAGAAGCGAGATGCCCCAATCTTTCCGAGTGTTTCGGACAAAAAAAGACCGCCACTTTCATGATACTCGGGGATAAATGCTCAAGGAGCTGCGCTTTCTGCAGCGTGAATCACGAGAAGCCGTCGGAAGTTGATCCTGAAGAACCCTTACATGTAGCTGAAATGGTCAAGGAGCTTGATCTGAGGCATACTGTGATCACTTCTGTTACCAGAGACGATCTGCCCGACGGAGGATCGCTGCATTTTGCCCGAACCATAGAGGCAATTAGAACTGTTTCTGATTCCACGATCGAAGTCCTGACCCCTGATTTTATGGGAGTTGAAAAGGACAGGAGGACCGTATCTGATGCAATGCCTGAAATATACAATCATAATGTCGAAACCGTGAAAGAACTGTATTCAAAGGTAAGGCCTCAGGCAGACTACATCAGATCGCTTGAATTTCTGAAAGGGATCAAAAAAGACAACAGGAATGTTCTGTCTAAATCAGGCATAATGGTCGGACTGGGAGAAACAGAAGATCAGCTTAAAAGACTGCTTCACGATCTGAGCGAAGCGGAGATCGATATATTTACCTGCGGTCAGTATTTGAGACCGTCAAAAAATAATATTGCAGTAGAAGACTATCTTGAGCTGGAATGGTTTGATAAGTTCAAAGAAACAGCCTTGTCTTTCGGTATAAAATATGTTTT
>JAFGUL010000126.1 GCA_016938535.1 Candidatus Delongbacteria bacterium | reverse complement strand
TAGTTATAGAATGAAAGAGAAAATGAGGGATAAAAGTGTGCTACTTTAAACTGCCAAAAGTGTATTACTTTAAAATGCCATTGACAATAACTTCATTAAACGACTCATTCCCATTATTATATACACGGTAAGAATTCGCAAATCTATTTCCATCAAGACTTACAAGTATATTAAAATCATTTTTTACTAAATACTTTATATTTTTAGACAGAAGTAATCCATTTGTTGTTATTGAAAATTTAAATTTACGCTTTTCATACTTTATTTTCAAAAACTCTATAGTTTCTTTTATGATGTTTATACCTAATAAAGGTTCTCCACCATAGAAGGAAACATTTATAATCTTATTTGAGAAAATGTTATATTCAGAATTCCAATATTTGTCCAATTCACTAAACAGCTTCTTTATGACATTCAATTTAATGTCACACTCTCTATTAGCATCGTAACCATCGTACATCTCTCCATACCCGCAATATTTACATTTAAGGTTACATCTTTCTGTAACTTCTATAGAAACATGATTAGAATTTGCTAAAGATTTAATTATTTGTATTGAACTAAATTTCCCAGAAAATTTCTCTTCCAGATGAATATTTTTGTTAAAATAACCGTTACTTTTTAAAATTTCAAACTTTTTATAATAATAAATAAATGTTTTCGTTGTTATTGGATGAAAATTTGGTATTTTAATTTCTTTGTTTTTAGTATTTCTAACTATCATTTTTTCTTCAATTTCTTTCTTTGACATCTCTGATATATATTTTATTGCCGGATGGCAAATTAAAAAGCTGCTTTTCTCCATGTTGTAAAAATAAGAGTTTAAACTACTACCAGTAACGATAATTGTATTCGATATGCAATTCATATTAATCACTCCAACGATATTGTATTACCTAATAAAAACTGAGATCCTTGGAACTTAAAATCGGAAATAAAAGTAAACGCAAGGATCTCGGTTTCAAACTACATGAAAAAAATTTGAATTGAGCTCATTGAGCTAATTCTCTTCATGCTTATTTTGTTGGTTTGGGTTCTGTCGGAACACCGGTAATGCCATCAATTACATTATCGTACCAATCAACATTTGAATCGCAAGAATGCCATACACCTTGACATTCCATACCTAGATCGCCATAACCACCATTTATGGATCTCATTTCATTTTCTGCTAAAGCTAGCAGGTTTAGCTTTTTTCCCATTCTTCACCTCTTTTTTTATTTTTTTGTTATTTCTATATTTGCCGGCACAAAATATAGCATTTTAATGTGAAATATGTACTAGCTTTGACAACATTAATCAAACTCGTAAATATGCACATCGCTTTCATCATCACGAATTAATATTTTATTCCTGTTTAAGATGAATCCCCAAGGATTTTCTAATGGCAGATCTAGTTTGATTCTATTCAGGAATACACCATCTTTGAAGATATCGAAATGCAATCCCGGTTCTTCTTCATGGATATTTTTAGAGTCTACCCACAGCCTGCCGTACTTATCGTAATATATCCAGTTGATGGATTCTTTCAGCTTTTCGCCGCCTGTAGTAACAATAATCTCCTTTCCTTCGTAAACACCGCGATGTTTTTTTTCTTCCTCATTATTTTTAACTCTGATATGATTTTTTCTGATCTTATATTTAAGTTTACCTGATTTCGAATCGAAGCAGTCGATCTTATATTCATCGTAACTGTTATTAACAATAAAGAATTCTTTTTCGTCACCGGTATAAAGGAAATAATCATCACGGCTGAACATCGAGCCTTTCTTTTTATACTCTCTTTCAAATAATGTTTTTATAACCCTGAGTTCTTGATGATCATACATCATGATTTTGTCTGTCTTCATTTTTGTTTCGACATCAAAACCTACTTTTTTGCCAAGCATATAGCTATTACAAACTGCAAAAATATTACTCGGGAATTCTGAATAATTTACAACATTAATATCACTTATGAAGTTGCCATTAATATCAAATTTCTTGATTTTGGGCGAATCTACAACATGAATAGTATCATTTAAGATATAAAAACTACGTGGATTGGTTATTTCTCCCGGACCATGTCCCTGGCGTGACCAACGATTTATGTAGTTCCCGTTTTTATTGAATTTCCACATTCTGTTATGGTCTAATATTATTATATTTTCATCTTTATCAAAATCAAAATCATAAACCGTAAATCTGCCTGCTTCAAGGCTGTCGAGATAATCGAAAGTAATCACTCCAATCTGTTCAAGCTGAATTTTGAAATTCGGGTCAGCAGGTTTCTTGCTATAGTATGTTTTTACACCTTTGCTGTCAATATCAACTTTGTAAGTTTCTTCTGAGTGTAAAAAATTTACATTCACCACTAAAATCAATAGTAAAATCATTATTTCATTTATGCTTTGAGTCATTTTCTTTCCTAATTTTTACATGCAATCAAGTTAATATTGTTGATCCACTCATAATTTACCGGTGCGCTTGCTCAAAGTCAACTTTTTTGACGGGTCAATTTCGCCAATTCAAAATGACAATCCGTTTTACCAATTCAATCTGGCAATTCATTTTGATTGCGACTAGTTATTTTTGCCTGATATTCGGACGGGTTCATGCCTGCGTGTTTTCTGAACCACTTCGAAAAATTGGATTCGTATTTATAGCCGAGATCGCTCATTACTTCAAAGCATTTGAATTCTTTTAGTTTTTCTTTAGCGTAATTGAATCTGAGCTCTTCATGCGTTGCCTTGATGGTCTGCTTCTTTGTTCTCTTGTACCGTTGTCTTATCATCGGATAGCTCTTTTCGAATTTCTCCTCGAACTTTATCTGGAATTCTGTGCCGATATCTAAATGTTCGTTCAGTACTTCATGTACCAAATTGCAGAATTCTTCATCTGTGATCTTGTGAAACATTGTTTATACACCCCTCATATTTTTTGACTTCTGTAGTCCCCCGGATTGGTACCGGTATGCTTTCTGAACCATCTCGAAAAGTATGATTCGTTCTTAAAGCCGAGGTCGTACTGCACTTCGCAACACTGTCTTTTCTTAAGCATTCTTTTAGCTTTCGCTGCAACTATCCGGTCATGGGCGGCAAATATCGAGAGTCTCATGCATCTCCGGTACCTTTGGCTTATCGAAGAGAAACTTCTTCCGAAATACCCCTCAAGTTCTTTTTTAATGCATATATCTTTGACGGAGTTGCCCGAAAGTATCGCATGTACAATTGCGCAGAATTCTTTATCAGACATTGATTTGAACATTGCATCCCTCATAATCATTGATAATATTTTTTTCATCCAGATAGAATTCAGGATATTTTGCTTTGATAACAGCCGCTATTGTATCGGGAACACTTGTACCGTTCAAAGAAAAGATCAGATTCTTCCTCGCATATAGATTCACATTCTTAAATCCCTTCACATCACAGAGCATGTTGTTTATTTTTGAAGACAAAAGAGCACATAATTTTCTCATTTTATAAGCTCTGGTATTGAATGGACAATCAATATCGGTTGAATCGAAAAGTATGTTCACCGTATAAACATCCGCCTTGAAAGTCAGCCATAAAAACCTGTCATAATCCTCTTGAATCATATCTTTCATTTCACCTTCTAATCGTGCAGATCCTTAACATTTTCATTAACATACTTATCGAGACCGTCTCCAAGCTGCGCCAATACCTTCATTTGCTCAACATGCTCCCGACCGGCCTTTTTGTAGCTGTAAACGAACACATGCTGGATTCCCATCAACTTAAGGATAATGTAATCCTCACCGATCATATAGCTCAAAACGCTTGAATCTCCGTTAATATCGGGATAAGGTTTCATCTTGGAACTCCGTTGAATAAAATTATTATCCATTAATTGGAGGTTTTGGAGGCGGAATCGGATCCGGTTCAGTTCCGGTGTAAACCCATGTTCCGTCAACCCATTCCCAGTCAGGATAAGGACTGACATAACTGAAAGCTGTGCTTGTAAAGATCGAAACAGCCAACATCACCAACAGAATAAACTTTTTCATAATACACTCCCCAGTTTTTTATGATGAAAAATTAGTCAATAAAAGTTCTTTTGTAAACAGGGAGCGTATTTTACATACTTAGATAGTTGATTTCTTATATCTTTATTGAGTTATTATTATAAATAAAAGCTATTTACAGCATTCTATTTTTGATTTAATTCCGATGATTTTTTCTGACAGGTCATAATTATTATCTATGCTGAACCTCTCAAAATACTTTATTGCCTGATAATAATTATAAAGTGCTTTTCTTTCCATGTTCTTAGTTCTGCATATATCACCATAGTAATCAAAAAACTCACCGCTCGCATAAGTTAAATTAAGTTGTTTAGCTAGCACGATCACCTTATTTATCAGACCCACCGCTCTTTTATGATCTTTTCTGATGATGAAAATCTTTGTCAGCATTCTGTAAGAGTGGAACATATACACTTTATTGTCGTATTTTTTTGTGTCTCTAGCCAAAGCTAACAAATATCTTACTGCCTTTGAATATTCTTCTCTGTCGAAGTATATCCTTCCGAGATAGTATAAATTAGTAAAAACAGATTCTTGACTCAAATATTTTTTTGTACCTGACAATGAAACAAGAAATAAATTCTCGGATTTAAGGAGTTCGCCTTTTGTAAAATAATAAATAGCAAGCCTGAGTAAAGAGTTGTATTTTTGCTGATAATTACCGGTTTTTCTTGAAACAGAATCAAGTTCGGATACAAGTTCTTCGATAATTTGAAAATCCTTATCTATCGAGTATGTGTAAAGACTCAGCAAATTAGAAATATCATTACAGGCATCGTGCAAATTTCTATGACTCAGGTTGTAATTTTTTGATTCTAGTAAAGTAGTTTCATACTCTATAAAACTATCTTTCCCATACAGATACGCACCCCTTGTGCTCAGACAGTTTCCTATAAGCTTGGGGTCTTCTGTTTTCAGCGCGGCTTCGTAATACAGGCGGCTGTATTCTTCTGCTTTTTTGAATTTTTCTTCTGACAGATATCTTCTGTACTTCGCCCTGTAATGCATACAGGCTGAAACCGGATCTTTTTTGCCTTTAAGTTACGCTGCCGAAAGTGTAAAATATTTTACTGCACCTTTTATGTTCTGAAAATGCTTATGTATGAGTCCGATGTAATAGTATGAATCTGCCAGCTCTTTTTCTGCGCCGTTCTTTTTCGATACTTTCATGCAATCCCTGAAAAGCATAAGAGCTGCGTGATAATTTTCAATACTGTAGAACAATTTAGCTTTATCCAAAAGAACTGTATTCAGGAGCATTTTATCGCCGATTTCTAAGCTGCTTATTACCGAATAGGCTTTATCGTACTCTTTTTTTGCAGAGTCGAAATCAAATTCCATCACGGCCTTATCGCCTTTAGATTTTATACTTCTAAGTAAAGAGTAAAGAGATCTTTTTGTTTCGGAAGGCATCGGGAGCTCGTTCCAGCTTGAATTATTCCGCATTTTACCGGCAAGCTTTCTTACATCGACAACAGAGGCTAAAAGGACATTTTGAAAATCTGACCCGATGTAATTTTTAAGTATTTTTTCGAAAGATTCCTCAATGGATGGTTCAATATCACTTCCGGTATGGTCAATATCACCTTCTGCACACGATAAGTTATCTTTCTTCGAGAGGAATTTCAGTTCTGTTTTAAAACCTGATCTGACAATATTTACATAATCTCTTGGTTTAATGCATTTGACAGAAGCAAATATGGTTTTCACACCGCTGAATTTCTTTAATGCCTTGAGTCTTTCAAAAGAGTATCTTATAAAAAAGCAGATGTTTTCGGAATAATATGAATCGGTAAATCCTATCGAGAGCAGTTTTCCCCCGCATGAATGAATAGAGAATCTGTAAACTGTCCTCGGATCACCCGAGACTAAAGTATGCTTGATAACTTTCAGTTTGAATATGACGGATTCCATTGGCGATTTCGATTTTGCGGCTGTTACCTTTCTCAGCTTTCTGCTTATTAGGCTTAAGTGACAGTCAAGCTTGTATTTTTCCTTTATCTGTTCAAGTGTGGATTTTGGATTCTTTTTCTTGTACCGGACGATCTTTTCGAGTGTTTTGTTATCGAGCTTGGTTAACTGAGTATCTTTCCTTTTGACAATAAACCCTTTTATGCCTTTTAACCTGTATTTTTTCAACCATCTTGAAACGGTGTTTGAGTGAACGCCATAAACAGCCGCGGCATCCTTGATATTCTCCTTCTTTGCATACAGGCAGACTTCTTTTTTGAAGTCTATGGGATATTTTAGCTCTCTTTGCGCCATCGGATTGTATAATATGGAAAGAAAAAGCCGAATGCAAGAAATAAAAAAACGGGCGAGTGTGGGAATCGAACCCACCCGGGACGCTATTAACGCCCTGCAAAACGGATTTGAAGTCCGCGGGAGCCACCAGGTCTCCATCCAAGCCCAAGTTGACTGAAATATAGTTCTTTTTGAATAAAAATCAAAGAAAAAACCTTGCTTAAATCGCTGAAATCCTCTAATTTTATCAAAAAAACAGAGCTGTAAATGAAATATCTTGCATTATTACTGACTTTTTCCGCTGTTTTATGGGCACAGATCATCCTGAACGAGATCATGTTCAATACGGCAGGGAACGAGTATCATGACGAATTTATTGAAATTTATAATAATTCCGATACGGCTGTTGATCTTAACGGATGGGCAATTGGGGATCAGGACGAGGCCGACCTTCTGATAAGATACAACGGACTTGCAGACATGATCCTGCAGCCTTATTCTTACTGCGTGGTTATGGACTCTTCATATTACCTGAACAGTGTTTATTATGAGGATGTCATCCCCGATTCTGTACTCCGCGTAATGATAAATGACGGTTCCTTCGGTGCCTCGGGACTGAGTAATTCGATCGGTGAAACAGTGAATCTGTTCAGCGCGGACAGTGTTCTTTCTGACAGTTACACATACACGATAGATCAGGATGAGGGTTACTCCGACGAAAGAATTTCTTTTGATACTGACAGCTGGGCGAACTCGAACTATTCGGGAGGTACTCCCGGCTTTAAAAATTCCGTTGTCACGCCTGATCATGATCTTCTGCTTAAAGAGCTGATATTACCCGATGTTATTCAGTCACCCGGAAATCCGACTGTTTTTGAGGTGAAGGTTATAAACAGAGGTCTGATTTCTGCTGTAGAATTTAGTGTGAATGCATATATTGATGATGTTTTTCAGCTTTCTGAAACTTTCACCGGCACTCTGCTGCCAAATGATTCTGTTCTTGTGGATATTGAGCTCAACTTTGAAAGATCGGGCACTACATCGCTTATGTTCGAAATCGAATTCGATCCTGATGAGAACTTAACCAATAATTCCGTATCCGAAACGGTCTTCGTGCCTTATTCTTCGCCTCCTCTTGTCCTGAACGAGTTCATGAGTGTCCCGTCAGCTTCCCAGTGCGAATATATCGAGATATTCGTTGCTTCCGATACGCCTGTCAGGCTTGGAGATTTCGGTATTTCTGACGAGGACAAGTCGAGAGTGAAATTCTTCCCGGACAGCCTTGCTCAGCCCGGCAGCTATATTGTCATGGCTAAAAACGACTCGATCTTCAATTTTGATGAAGTGATCGCTGAAAATGTATTCATTGAATCCGGCCTTGCAACTCTGAACAATGCGGACGATACTATCTATCTGCTTACATCAGCCGGAACTGCAATAGACAGCATTGCATATTCGGGATTCGATCAAGCTGGCACTAGCGTGGAAAAGATAGCGCCGGAACTTGATTCAGATGTTCTGAACAACTGGACATTGTGCCTGCATGCAGGCACCCCGACGCGGAAGAATTCGGTAATGCCATTGGATAATGATCTGAAACTTACTATAAGCTCGGTCCCGGCAAGGATAGACCATTCTGACTTTAACACTTTCGGACTGACTGTTCATAATGCAGGTTACAATACGCTGACCGGTTTTCAGATCAGTGTTTACATTGAAAACGCCTTTTATTCTTCCGCAGAACACAGTTACGCCCTGTCTCCCTGCGATTCGGTCAATATCGAAACAGACATTTTCTTTGATATTTCAGGCACTGTAGAGGTCAGGTTCGAGCTTGAGGCTGACACTGACGACGATCCAGGCAATAACACTGCGACTGTACAGATTTTCGTTCCTTATGAAACTCCTCCTCTTGCTCTGAACGAGTTCATGAAGAATCCTTCCGGCGATCAGTGTGAGTATATAGAGATAGTCAATACCTCTGACAGCGCGGTCGAATTGGGCGATTTCGGGCTCTCCGACGAGAACAAGTCCAATGCCGTTTTCTTCCCCGATTCTCTTTACCAACCCGGAGATTTCATTGTAATGGCTAAAGACAGCCTGATATTTAATTTCAGTAATGTGCTGAATTCAAATGTTTTCACGGCACCCGGACTGGCTTCTCTGAACAACTCTTCAGACAAAATATTTCTCCTGTCGAAAGACGGTCTTGCAATAGACAGTATATCATACTCGGGTCTTGATGACGATTCAGGCAGAAGTATCGAGAAAATAAATCCTGCTTTACCGTCGCATGACCTCAACAGCTGGGTTTACTGCGTGGGTGATGGAACTCCGACCGATAAGAACTCCGTTTTTCAGGAACCTGAAGACATCGGATCAGGCGCGAACTTCAGGATAAGCCCGAAGACCGCTACCCCGAACGGAGACGGAAATGACGATAACCTGATGATAAGCTATGAGTTCGATTCCGCCTATGTCTATCTGACAATGAAGATCTACAACATCAAAGGTCAGCTTATAGCTACACCTCTCAACGGTGATTACTCGTCATCAAAAGGAAGCTATGTATGGAACTGTACGGCATCAGGAGGAAGGACCGTTGACACCGGAGCCTATATCTGCCTGCTTAAAGCTAAAGACGACAGCGGAAAGGTCACTGACCTGAAAGAGGCTTTCTATATCGCCAAATGATCATTCTTTAACAAATACCATTCCCTGAGGACCGGTTCCTGTGGTTAGAGTTGATTTAAGCGTATCACTCTCCAGGACAGCGAGTTTGTCGTTATCAAATAACGGTGCATAAACTTTGTCATACCCGTCGATACAGATTCCCAGAATTCCGCTCGTTGAAGATGAATATACCATGCTGTCGGGACCGTTTATCACCTGATTGTTAATAGAATTGTATTTCATGATCCCGCCGAAGCCTGTCCAGTCGGGATTTAGACCTGATACAGCCACATAGACCATGCCCTCGCTGTTGACTGCAAATGCTCCGGGCTGTGAACCGAGCTCGATCGTAGAATAGGTCTCAAAATTAATTGCAGCAAGATCAAAAACCCGCACGAAACCTGCAACATCATTATTATTCCCCTTGCTCAGGACATGAAGTTCGTTCTCTTCATTGATAAGCATATCGGCAATGTTTATTCCTGCCTGAAAATAAGTAACGATAGTGTCAGCTACCGCGTCAATAACCGCGATGTGTTCATTATTGTATGTCGTCATCCATGTATCATAGTCAACCGTATAATTCTTTACCCCTGCAAAGATCAGATTTCCGTTTGAAATGACCGCATCTGTCCCGTTCTCCATTGGAATACCGTCAAGTGCTATTGTGTAGAGTGAATCCTTATCAAGATCGTAAACATCTATTCCCTGTCCCATCATATTAGTCACATAAAGTTTCCTGTTCGCTACAGCTGCTCTCATCGGATTGGAATTTGCTGATACTTCGACGGATCCGGTGCTCTGAAGAGTTGACGCGTCAATTATCTGAACATTGTTATTTCCGGAGTTCGTAACATAAAGCCTGCCGTCATTTTCAAAAATATGGTTCGGCCATTTACCGAGGCTCAGAATGTCATTTGTAATGTTTCCGTCGCTGTCTGCCGCGGACAGAGTGCCCACATCTCCTTTTCCGTTGATCAGAAAAATGTTCCCGTCTTTACTTAAGGGTTTTACAGTACCTTCGTATCCTGTGTCGCATCCGGCAAGGACGATCAGCGTTGCGATGATGATAATGATCTTTTTCATTTTCGTTTCTCCTTTTATTTAGAATTTAATTTTTATTCCAGTCTCAATTTTTCTGCCGGGCATAGGATAACCATAGATGACCTGATACTGCTCATCCGTAAGATTTTCCGCACCGATATTGAAAGTTATCTCTGAATTTCTAAATTTCACTGTCCTTGAAAGATTCGCCCCGTAGAGAGTGTATGGATAAGTATCTATCGAATTTGATTCATTCAGATACATTCTCCCGTTGTATTTTACCCTGAATTCCGCGTGCCATTCATTATAGTTTCCGGACAGACTTATTGACAGTGTTTCGACAGGCTTATATATAATGTATTTATCATTCGTGACCGGACTGTCCGTGAACTGTCTTGCATCCGTGAACTGATAATCCGCTTTTATCCCGAAATTTTCACCCTGATCTGCCCTGAATGAGATCTCGTGACCTCTGATCGTCCCTCTTTTGAAATTCTCGGGAGTATATTTTCCGTTGTTACGCTTTTTCCATACGATCAGATCATCAAGTTCTTTGTGATAGTAAGTGTAGGACGGACTGAACCTGAAATATCGGGTTGTGAAAACGGTTGAAACCGCAGCTTCGTGCTGAACTGAATACTCGGGTTTCAGATTTACATTTCCCGAGCTGAACAGATTCTCAGCCCAGAAAAGATCCGAGAACGAAGGAAGATTGTAGCTTTGATCGTAGCTGTACGAGAAAATGAGATTTAAGTTATTTTTTCTGAATTCCGGAGCAACAGAAGCAGAAACAAGCGCGCGGTCAAAATCTGTACCGGATATTTCATCTTTCCTGACCCCTGCAACAGTCTTAATGCCGAGACAATTACTTATATTCCTTCTAAATTCTGCCTTGAGGTAACCGGAGATCACATTCCTCTGATGTTCCGGATCAGTGATGTCGTCCGATCTGACGGATTCATTAAAATATTCAGCTCCCGCTCTGACAATTAAATTTTCTGACGAATATTTTCCCTGTAATTTCGCACTAAGATTATTAAAACTGTTATCTGAATCAACATAATACAACGGGCTGATCTCTTCGATAAAGATAAGGTCATTTCTATGATTTGCGGAACAGTCAAGCCTGTACTCATAATTATTCAGGTTATATAAAAAAGAGCCGTTCAAAAGAAGGTCCCTCCTTTCAGAATATGCCTCATAAAAGGTCTGATCGTACCATCCGGGGATCCCTAATTTGTAATTTGAGAAATTGAGTCCCGCTCTTCCTTCATAGTTCTCCGACCCGTAGATGTATGATGCGTAAATATTGTCTGAATATGAATAGGAATTTGTCTGTATCCTTGGAGTGTTAAGATTATTTATATATCTGTATTCGTCGAATTTCGAGGCATTTATATAAGACCATTCATTCTCGAGCCTTTTACCGCTAAATGAAAGAATAATTCCGCCTGATCCGCTTAAATTGTACCTGAGACCTGCGCCGTACTCATGATTATTTAGATTTCCGATACCGAATCTGTCCCTGTTGCTTAAATAAATTGAATTGCTGTATGTGATGAAGGCCTCATTCGCTTCAGATCTCTTCTTTGTAGTTATGCTTATTATACCGCCCATCGCCCGTGAGGATAATGCAGGATCCCCGGACCTGTAAACCTCGATCTTTTCAATTATCTCTGACGGTATGGAATTAAGATCATAAGAACCGTCCATTGGAGAGTTTAAAAGACTGCCGTCAAGATAAACAGATGTATGCTTAGAGTCTGTTCCCCTGACCGAAACTCTGGATCTTGTGCCGTCTGTTCTTTCTATGTTGATCCCGGGAACTTTTCTTAAAGCATCTTCCGCGGTGTTTGAGGCTGAACTTTCTATTTCTCTTTTAGTGACAGTGATATCGGGATCTTCTTCTTTGAAGGCATCAGCATAGATCGGATCGAGCTCTATCGTTCTATTTTTCATAACGACATCGAGATAAATTACTTCTTCCGTGCCCGATCTGATAACGGATTCTTCCGAAACGCAGCAGATATGCCTGAAAATTATCATGTGATCTCCGTCGGGAAGCCTGGGGATACTGAACCTCCCGTTCTCATCACTTACAGCGCCGATGACTGTTCCCGCCACGCTGATATTTACATCGGGCACGGGATCACCTGCTGAATTATTGACAACACCGGTCACCCTGCTGCCTGAGAACAGATAAACATGCAGAAAAAGTATCCAGACGGTAATAAGCCTGAAATGAAAAATCCTGCCGAAGGGGGCAGGAATGTATTTTGAAAGAATTTTCTTCAACTACATCTCCCCTCGAAGAGCCCGCGTTATTGCGGCGGCTGTTCCGGTAAAGATCCGACTGTACGGTTGCGGGGCAGTTTCTGAGTTTCACAGAATTCCATGACCGGAGGCCAATATTAACAAAACAAATTTAAACAATTCGACAGAATATCGCAATCAAAATCGTTTAAAAAAAATCATATTTTTTCTTGATTTGTTAAATAAAGATTAGGATATTCCACTTTATTCGTTTATTAAGATGAGGTTACCTTAAATTGGGGGAAAAGATCAGGGTCATTCAGCTAAACGATATGCACATAAGTTCCGAAGATATTTTCAGGAACGGCGCTAATATAAGATCGAACTTTATGAAGGCATTGAACAAGGTCCGCAAAATACCGCATGATTTTATAGTGCTCAACGGAGACCTTGCACACGATGTTGACGACAATGATTACGAGTGGCTTAAAGAACAGATGAAAGGTCTAAAATTTTTCGTAACTCCGGGAAATCATGATATCAGCAGAATGCTCGCGGAAAGTTTCGGCATTGAAAAACATCTGACGGACGATAAACTTTTCTATAATTATAAATTCAAGGGATATAATTTTGTTTTCGCGGACACTTCAGAGGAATATCTCGACATTGAGCTGCTTAAGAAACTCATTGATCCTGATTCTGAAAAAGGACGAACTTTCGTTTTTATGCATCATCCTCCGACCCTTTGTAACGCAAGGCACATGGACACATACTATCCTCTCGGGAACCATGAGGAAGCTAAAAGCTTCTTTAATTCGTGCGTACAGGTCGATCATGTTTTCTGCGCACATTACCATACTGCCCATCATGTAAAGAACGAAGGATTCACTGCTCACATCTGCCCTTCAACCTGGTATCAGATAGGCAGAAAACCGAAAAAATTCAACATCAGGCACTCAAGGCCGGGTTACGGTGTGATAGATATCGGGGATGATGTGTCGGTAAG
>JAFGUL010000125.1 GCA_016938535.1 Candidatus Delongbacteria bacterium | reverse complement strand
TATATAAATTTAGTCAAGTCAATATTTTATCATATTTAAGGGTCTAAATTTATATTTGCTTTCCTTGAAATTAAAAGTTAAAATACAGCTGATGTTCAGAACTGTAAGGTCAATATCATTATTACTTATCATGTTTACGCTCCTTTACGGAAGAGTGAACGTCTCACTGTGGACTTACGGCGGCAGCGTTTACATACTTGACGGGTTTGAGAAGATAATCAGAATATTCGATACCGAGATGAAAGAAATTAAACAGGTGAACCTTAAAAACATTTCAACTGCCGGATCGTTCGATTTCTTTTCAGTTCACGACCCGTACCGCAGCTACCTCAACGACGCCGTGTCGGGGATCATATGGCAGCTTGACGGGAAATACGAGGTAAAAATGATTTTAGATGTCAAGAAGACCGGCCGCGAACTTTCACGCGCGGTTTTTCCCTTCGAATATAATTCACTTATTGCCGCCTCTGAAAACCGCGAATCTGTTTTTCTGATAAGGAACAGTATTTTCTCTGAGATCATAATCTCTGACGTGCCTTTTACCGACTTCTGGTCGTCCGGAGGACTAATATACCTTCTCTACGAAGACAGTTTACGGACATACACATCTGAAGGCGTGTTTTTATCTGAAATGCCTTTAACAAAAATGTATGATATGGTCAGGTCATCGGACAGCGGAATATTCCTGTATTCCGACGGATTTGTAACTTATTTTAATACTTCCGCACGGGAGACAGCAGAATACAGAACCGGACGAATAGTTGATCTCTGTGCCGCGTCAGGCCGCATTTTCTACATAGACGAAGAAACCGGAGAGCTTAAATCGGAGGACCTTTGAAAAAGGCCAGGGTTCTTTACGGTAACGGAAATGAATATGCCATTCTCTACGAAAAAAAAGAGACATCTGCATTCCTTAGAGGAAAACTTCTGCACACGACAAAAAGATCGCATCATCCTGTCTGCCCGGGCGATCTCGTCAGGATAGAAGATGAAGGCAGCGGGCTGGTCATAGCTGAAATTCTTCCCAGAAGGAACAAAATATCCAGACCCGCCAATTACGGGATCAGAAAAGAGCAGGTAATAGCCGCCAATATAGACCATCTTTTTCTTATAACTTCAGTCTATTCACCCAGGCTTAACACAGGGTTCCTTGACAGGATACTCGCCTACAGCAATATGCAGCAGATCGATACGGTCATCGTTGTGAATAAGACCGATTACGGAATAACCGATGAGGAATATGAATACATTGAAGGCTACAGGTGTATAGGTTATGAAGTTCTCGAGACATCCGTAAAAGAAGGAAAAGGTATTGAAGCCGTAAAACAGTTGACCGAAGGAAGCATATCTGCATTCGTCGGTAATTCCGGAGTGGGCAAATCGTCTCTTCTAAATTCAATAGATCCTGATATAGGTCAGAAAGTAAATTCGACATCAGCCTACTCTCTCAAAGGGAAGCACACAACTAAACAGGCTCGGCTTTTCGGTTTGTTTAACGGCGGGTACATACTGGATACGCCCGGGATCAGAGAGTTCGGAATGTGGAATATGGATTTTGAAGAACTTAAGAATTTCTTTCCGGAAATTTACCGGTTGAGCTCAAAATGCAGGTACAGGAACTGTCTTCACACTGACGAACCCGGATGCGCGGTGATAGAAGCCGCAGAAAATGGGGATATCCCTCTATTCAGGTATGAAAATTATTTAAAGATATTTGAAACTCTATACGCGAACAGACACCTGTACTTTACTAAGGACAAATAAAAAAAGGTGCTCGCGGCACCTTTTTTTATCATTCTTCTTTCTTTGCTTTCGGTTTTTTCTCTGCAGGTTTTTTTTCTGCGGCCGGTTTCTTTTCTGTTGCGGCAGCGGGTTTTTTCTCGACCGCTTTTTTCTCAACGACCTTTTTTTCTGCCGGTTTTGTTTCGACCTTTTTAACCTGTTCTTTTTTAACGGCTGTGTCCGGCATTGACAGCGGATTTACAGGCTTTTTCTTTTTCAGTCTTGAATTGCCTGAAGAACCTTTGAATATTTTGCCTTTTCTTGATTTCTTGTCGCCTCTTCCCATTTTTCTCTCCGTCATTTTAAATTTATTAAAT
>JAFGUL010000016.1 GCA_016938535.1 Candidatus Delongbacteria bacterium | reverse complement strand
TCTGATATTCTTCTTGAGACTTTTCAGGATGTTCTGGACTGGAAAGAAATCGGTGAAAATACAATACTTATATCACCCGACAAGAATTTTTTCTCTAAACACCTGCTTTTTTTGATCTTTATTCTCGCAGCCGCAGATATATTAATCGTGAGAAAAATGTAGATGATAAAAGTAAAGAATCTGAATATCAGCCTGGGCGGACTTCATATAATCAAAGGTATTTCTTTCAACGTTATAGAAGGTGAATATTTATCTCTTATCGGCCCGAACGGCGCAGGAAAAAGCACTATTCTGAAATCATTATGCAAAATAGTACCGTTCACTTCAGGATCAGTTCATGTATCGGGACAGGATATCACAGTTTGTACAGGAAAACATCTGGCCTCAGAGATAACTTATACTTCACAGCTTCCTTCAAATGATTTTACGGTTAAAGAACTGATAATGTTCAGCCGGTATCCTTATTTGTCAGCTTTCAGCAGTATTACCGAAAAAGACCGCCTAAAGGTAGAGGAAAGCATGAAAATTACTTTTATTTCTGAATTCTCCTCACGCAAGCTGAACGAATTGAGCTCTGGCGAAAGGCAGAGAGTGGCCGTTGCTTCGGCGCTTGCACAGGACACAGACATCATTTTGTTCGATGAACCTGTTACACACCTCGACCCTTATTATGACAGTCAGATATCGGAACTAATATTCAATATCAAAAAGGCCAGAAATATCACTGTAGTGAACGCTACCCATAATCTGAACAATGCGCTGAAATATTCTGACAGGATCATGGCTTTGAAGAACGGAAAAATTGAATTTATAAAAAGATCAGGTGAAGTAAGTTCAGAAGATGTTAGCGCCCTTTACGGTGTCGGATTCGTTTCAATGGAGAATCCTGTCGATAAAAAGAGAGTTATGATAAAATTATGAGATCTTTTTCAAAGAACTTCATACTGCTGGCTGTTTTGTTTCTGGTATTCTTCGTGATCAACATCGCATCCGGTCCCGGTCTGGGAACTGCTAATTCTGCAGGTTCGGAAGTTGTGAATGAGATCATCTTTAAAATAAGGCTGCCGCGCGCGCTTACCGCTGTAATAGCCGGAGGCACGTTCGCTTTGTGCGGAGCGGTCTTTCAGTCACTTTTCCGGAATCCGATAGCCTCACCGTTTACTCTCGGTACAGCCGGCGGTGCGTCGTTCGGAGTTACAGTTTTCATCTCATTTTTCTCTATATCAAGTTTTCTCGGGACTTTCCTTACCTCTTTCGCCGCGTTTCTCGGAGCACTGCTGTCGGTGGCTATTGTTTATTTTGCTTCATCGGGCAGGAGATCGTTCAACACGAATTACATGATACTCACGGGTGTTGTAATTAATTTCTTTTTTTCGGGACTTATCCTTCTCATCCAGTACCTGACCGATCAGACCAGTGTTGTAAGGATCACCCGATGGACAATGGGAAGCATAGATCTTATAAGCCTTAATGCCCTTTTATTCATATCCGCTGTTTTCGTTTCAGGTTCCGTTCTTCTCTATTACTTCAGGAACGACCTCAATCTGCTCTCGATCGGTGACGACATCTCAGTATCAAGGGGAGTAGATATCAACGGAACAAGAAAAATGCTTTTCATAATATCCTCCGTAATGATCAGCTCGATAGTTTCTGTTACAGGCCCGATAGGATTTATAGGCATAATAGCTCCTCACATCGCATCATCTTTCTTCGGCAGAAACTACAGACGGTTACTTCCGGCTTCCCTTCTCACAGGCAGTATTATTCTTCTTATATGCGACGCTGTATCAAGAACGATACTTTACCCGGTCGAGCTTCCTGTAGGAATAATAACAGCAATAGCCGGCGCGCTTTTCTTTTCTGTCGTTCTGAAAAAACAGTGAAATATTTTTTATAAAATTCTTGATTTTCTATTAGGTTTACTGAAAATTATCATTAAATTATATATTGAGAGACGGTCATGAGGGTTGCACATTGAATAATTTAAATGGAGCCGGACATGAAAGACAAGATCAAGGTCAAATGCGCGTACTGCGGTGAGGAG
>JAFGUL010000015.1 GCA_016938535.1 Candidatus Delongbacteria bacterium | reverse complement strand
TTACTCGGTGCGGGAACCGGCTCGGATTACGATAAGACCGTTGAGCTCAGCAGAGAGATAGGTGAAATCGAAATACAGCTTGCCTACAAGCTTGACGAATGGTCTGACCTGAATGAAAAAATGGACGAAAAATTGAACTCGATAAAATGAAAGATCAGAAAGCTGCCTATATTTACGCGATCCTCGCAGTTTTTTTCTGGTCAACCGTAGCTACGGCATTCAAGCTTACGCTCAAAGAACTCGATCAGTTCCAGATGCTGTTCGTTGCCTCGGTATCCTCTGCGGCCGTTCTCTTTATTTCACTCATCATTCAGAAAAAGACATACCTACTGATGCAGCTCAGAACCGGTGATATTCTCAAATCAGCTTTTCTCGGAGCGCTCAATCCTTTCGCTTACTATCTCGTTCTCTTCAAAGCCTACGATCTTTTAAGGGCGCAGGAGGCTCAGACTCTCAACTATTTCTGGGCGATAATTCTCGTACTGCTTTCTATACCTCTTCTTAAGCAGAAGATCACAGGAAAAAGCCTCGCGGCAATACTTATAAGTTTTTTTGGTGTATATATCATTTCGACTCAGGGCGATATATTCTCATTAAGATTCACTGACACTTTCGGGGTCGCGCTTGCACTCGGATCAGCATTTATCTGGGCACTTTATTGGATATACAGTTCAAAAGACGACAAAGACGATTCCGTCAGGCTTATGCTGAATTTCTGCTTCGGCACGATATACATTGCCCTTACGATGCTTTTTGCCTCAGACTTCTCAGGCATCACTTTTAAAGGTGTTCTTGGAGGCACATACATCGGTTCTTTTGAGATGGGGCTGACTTTTCTTTTCTGGTCGAAAGCCATGAAACTGTCGGAAACCACTGCAAAGATCAGCAACCTCATATTCCTGTCACCTTTTCTGTCACTCATTTTCATCAATTTCATACTCGGTGAAAAAATACTTGTATCTACTCTGATCGGGCTTGTTTTTATCATCAGCGGAATACTTCTGCAAAGGAAATTTAATAAAAAATCACTAAATCAGGCACAAAAAATAGCCGAAATGGTATCCCCTACAGATAATCAGACTTAGAAATATTAAGCTATATTACATTTATTTCGTGAATAACATAAACACTAAAAAAGATTTGCAATTCAATAAAATAAAGTTTATATTCGATACTCTTTAAAGAAAAGGGAAATTTAGGCTTAATTCAAATAAAAACCGGAGAAAAATAAAATGAAAAGAACATTTCAGCCGTCGGTAAGAAAGAAAAGAAATAAACACGGATTCAGAGAAAGAATGTCAACCAAGAACGGCAGAAAAGTCCTTGCAAGAAGGAGACAGGTCGGAAGAAAAAGACTGACGGTCAGCGACGAGATCAGAAGGTAATTCGGCTCAATTGATGAAAGAGAATTCTTTAAAAAAGAATCTCATGCTAAAAAAACGGGACGATATTGCCGAAGTTCTTAAAAAAGGCAAAAGATATGACCGCGGATGTATAAAACTTATACTTCTTCCCGATACCGAAACACCTTTTTTAAAAATCGCCTTTCTGGTCAGTAAAAAACTGGGCAGAAAGGCTGTTCTTCGAAATAAGATCAAAAGATGGATGAGGGAAATATTCAGGGTCAACAAAAAATACTTCCCGGATCATGTCCGTATTATCATGACGCCCACTGTCAGATACGAAGAACTTGATCATAATTCTCTAACCAGCGATTTCCTGGAGGTTGTCCGGAGTGAAAAATTTAATGATTACATCAATAAGATTTTACCAGAGAGCAATTTCTCCTGTGAAGATGTCTAAGTGTCCTTTTGTTCCCTCGTGCTCGGAATACTCGGTCAGTTCTCTTGAGAGTTACGGCTTTGTAAAAGGATCATTTCTAGGTTTTTGGAGAATATTAAGGTGCAACCCTTTCAACAAAGGTTATTACGATCCGCCTGAAAACTGGGCGGGAAGGCTGCATTTATCTAAACCACTACTTAAAAAACCAACAGGATCAGATGGATAAAAACACAAAAATAGCGTTTTTCCTAATAGCGCTGATAATAATATTCTACCCTTATTTTTTGCCTAAACAGGAAAAGCCGGCGCAGGAGCCACAAAGTGTAGAAAAACAACAGGAACCCGACAGGGTAAAAGAATCGGAAAGTTTTATTACTGTTGAAAAAGAGAAAACGGACGAAATACTTCTCAGCGACAGCAAAACAGAATATGAGCCTAAGGACATAAATATCGAGACCGATCTTTTCAAGGCTGTAATCTCAACAAAAGGCGGCGTGATAAAGAGCTGGAAAGTCAAAAATTATAAGAGCAGGGCTGATACAACAAAGATACTTCAGCTGATCAAAGAGGGCACCCGGAATCTCAATTCGGAGATAAGACTTAAAAACGGCGATGTCATAAGCAATGTAGTTTTCTTGTCCGATAAAGATAACATCGTCCTGACAGGCAAAGACGGATCGGCCGATCTTACACTTTCTTACTTGGGAATGGAAAATGAAGTAGTATTTCAGAAAAAATTCAGATTTTACAGCGACAAATATTCATTTGATCTTAAAATAGACACGACTCCCGTGTTTGACGAGCTTGAAAGCAGCAATGCAGTAGTTCTGAACTGGCCTGACGGTATTCAGTTCACAGAAGTATCGGACAACGGAAAGAACATCAACAGGGAAGACTATTACCGCGAGACTTATGTTCATCACAGTGCAGGTTTCAGGGATTTTGACCACAATGACGACTCAGAGACCGTCAATGGACAGATCAGCTGGGGAGCGACAAGGTCAAAATATTTTGAACTGTTCCTTGTTTCTCCTGAAAAAGAGATCTCGACATTCGTAAATTATCCGGCTGCAGCTCCGCCTGAAGAGCACTACACATCAATGGGTTTCAGCGTGGGATTTGACAGGGGTAATGAACCGGTAAAAGAACTTCTGGTCTATTTTGGACCTATGGATTACGAGATATTCAAATCATACGGGCTCGAATTTGAGCGCACAATGAACTGGGGCTGGGATATTATAAAACCTTTCTCGCTCGCTATTTACTGGACACTCAAATATCTGAACGGATTTATACCGAATTACGGTCTTGTCATAATAATCCTTTCACTGATTGTGAACACCATAGTACTTCCATTTACGCTCAAGAGTTTCAAAAGTCAGGCCGCTATGAAAAAGATCCAGCCGGAAATGAAGCTGATAAAGGAAAGGTACAAGAATGACATGCAGAAACAGCAGCAGGCAACGATGGAACTTTATAAAAAGCACGGCGTAAATCCTCTCGGGACATGTCTGCCGACGCTTTTACCGATGCCTATACTGTACGGAATGTTCATTGTTTTCGGGGCAACGATCGAGTTCAGGAACGCTGAGTTCATATTCTGGATCAAAGATCTCTCACTTCCCGAGATCATGTTCACCCTGCCGTTCTCGATCCCGTTCTACGGGGCTAATGTGGGTCTTATGCCTATTATAATGGGTGTGACTATGTTCTTCCAGATGAAACAGACGGCATCAGCGGATCCGAACCAGAAAATGATGATCTATTTTATGCCTGTTTTCCTGACTTTCCTTTTCAATAATCTTTCTTCGGGTCTGATATTGTATTATACGGTCGGAAATTTCTACAGGATCGTTCAGCAGCATGTTATGAAGGTAAAATAATAGGGATAGCCGGTATGGGATTTAAAAATAATCTTGAAGAGTACAGAAATAAAATCAACCATTCTCTTGAGGAGCTTTTTGAAAAAACTGAGCCGGTTTCGCTTTATCAACCGATGAAATATGCTGTAAATATCGGGGGTAAGAGGGTTCGTCCTATACTTTGCGGTATTTTTTACAGAATGTTCGGCGGAGATCCTGCTAAGATACTTTATCCGGCCCTTGCAATAGAACTTCTTCATAATTTCACGCTTGTTCATGACGACATCATGGATGATGATGATCTGAGAAGGGGCAACCAGACGGTTCATGTCAAGTGGGACCTGAGCACCGGAGTCCTCTCGGGTGACGGAATAATCAGTCTTGCTTATCAGGTGTTGATAAAAGAACAATTTGATGAGTCTGACAGGATAATCAAAGTTTTTACGGACGGGTTGCTTGAAGTCTGCGAAGGTCAGGCGTACGATAAAGAGTTTGAGAGCAGGAATGATGTTTCAGAAACAGAATATTTAAATATGATAAACAACAAGACAGCCGCTTTACTTTCCGTATCCTCAGAGATCGGCGTATTGTGTGCAGGATGTGATGAGCAGACTGTTCAGACTGCAAAAAAATACGGAAGAGCATTAGGACTTGCATTTCAGATACAGGACGATCTGCTTGATATAGCGGGTGACGAATCCCTGTTCGGAAAGACTTACGGCAGCGATGTAGTCGAGGGGAAAAAAACATACCTTTACATTCTAGCCGCAGAAAATCTGAAAGGGGAAGATCTTCGTGTATTCAAGTCTGTCACAGGAAATCAGAATGCTACAAGAGAAGATATCCTGACAGTAAAAAAACTTTACGAAAAATACGGAATACTCGAAAAAGCCGCGAAAGAAGCGGAAAAATATATATCGGAAGCAATACGAGCAATTGACTCTGTACCTAAAGAATATGACAGCACAGAGCTTAGAGAATTCACCGAATGGATGCTTAATAGAAAATATTAGCAGAAGGGCGTAATTATGAGTACTGAACAGTTACTGCAGAAACTTAAAAGATTTTTACCTAACAACACGGCGAATAAACTGCTGAAGGATGATTTTATTTTTCAGGAAGAAGGAGCTGTTCTTGTTTTCAAGTTCAACTTGTTTAATCAGCTTCTCATCGTTCTTAAGGAAATGAGTGATTTTACTCCTGTCTATAAAGGGATTTTTAATGAATTTGTTACTGCAGCTCTTTCGATAATTTATGAAAACGGCGGAATATTTCTGAATCTGAGCGATAACAAGATAGATATTATTTTTACGAATGAGCTTATTGAAAAAAACCAGGATGATATTGCAAAACATGCTCTACTTTGTGCCGAAGGTCTAAAGAAATTCTACGAAAATTTCTCTGAAACAATAAAAAACAAGTATGAGATCGATTTTGAAGATAATTTCAGCGCCGGTATAGCAAGAGGTAAATTCCTTGAGATCATTTTCGGGAACGAGAAAAGAAAAGAAAGAATTGTTCTCGGAACTGTAGCCCAAAAGGCCATTGAATACGCTTTCTGCGGTGGTAACGGTGAAATAATCGTTTCTCCTGAATTTCATTCAGTTGTAAAAGAACGGGTGGAGTCGGTAAAAAAGAAGAATGTTTTTATTATCGGTTCAGTTAACTACCGGATTGATCCTGTTGATTATACAAAAGATGATTATCTCAACCTGAAAACGAGCATAATTAAATCATTTCTCCCCGAATACATTTACAATATCCTGAAGGATAATATACACGAGGAGTTCGTTGATATAAAAAAAGGTTCTGTAGTTGATGTCGAATTCTCGGGGATCCATGAGTATGTTCAGGAATATATTGAAACTGCTGAAACGATAGAAGACGAGACAGAGCACAAGGTTTATACAGATAATTATTTCTTCGGTC
Organism: Candidatus Delongbacteria bacterium; assembly: GCA_016938535.1. The sequence continues at coordinate 5,250 of JAFGUL010000015.1, read as the reverse complement.
TGAACAAGCTCATGAAGAAGATATTCAGGATTACTGCAAATTTTGACGGAGCGGTAAATAAACTTGAACTGTCTAAACTGGGAATAAGGATAATCGTTACATTTTCTTTCCCTAAAACATTCGACAACGATCCTACAAATAAAATGATCTGCGTTGAAGAGATAAGAAAGGTTTGTTCTTCGTTCAAGAAACTGAATCACAGAATAATCCATTTTGAAGATAAGATGTTCGCATCAATAGTAGGTTCTGAAGAGAGAGGCGCATATATTATTACTTCCGAATTCACTCCGAAAATGGACAGCGTGATCGAACTTCTCGGCGACGGTGAGCTCAGAGAGATAAATCCTGAGATCGACATAAAATCTATACAGAAACTTCTCGACAAGAAAAATGCGGGATTTATTGATTCGGACGGGTGCAGAAGCGGAGACACAAAAATAGTCCTGAAAGGATTGTTCACTCACAAAGTGATCGGAAGGAACAAAGAAATAATAAATCTCAATCAGCTTCTAAGGACGGGCGGGAAGATAATAACGCTTACCGGCTGGCACGGGATCGGTAAAACAAGGATGGTGGAAGAGATCGTCAAGAGGATGTCGAACGAGAACTTTCATATAATACATTCCAAAGTCGAGGATAGAGATAATATAATCGATCTGTTCAAGTATATTATCGAGGAAGAATCAGGAATAACACTCTTCGATGACAACGATGCTGTTAAAACTAAGCTGGACAAGTATTTTTCGAGACTTTTAAGATTCGCACCTGACGAGATCGAAGCCGGGCAGTTCAGGAATAAACTGTTCATACTCTACAAGATCATGTATAATGTTGACACAGACAACAGTATTTATGAGAGTCTTACGCCTGATCTGAGGCTAACCAATCTTAAAGAAGCTCTCAGCCTTCTTGTGATATTCAATTACTACCATCACATCAAAAGGAATGAGGGCGTGATCTTTATATTTGACGATATAGACAATCTCAAGCATGAAGAAAAAGAGCTCATGCAGTATGTGATACAGTACAGTATCTCTCACCTGGTCGAGATGGGAAACAGAAGGAACAAGAAAGGCGAGATCAACAAGATATCTTTTCTCATCACCTATCACATGGAAGACGATCTTGAATTCAACAAATATCTCAAACCTCAACTTCAGGAACTTCCCCCTCTAAAAAAAGATACCATGAGACTTCTTTTGAAGCAGCTCAGCAGAGGCAAAAAAATGTCTTCTGAAGTTGAAAAAGTGATTCTGAAACTTTCATCGGGCAATCCTTTTTTCCTCGAGCAGTATTTCAGGTTCGTTTTCACTGACGGTATGGTTCAGGAAAAGGATAATCTACTGGAAAAGACAAAAAGATACAAGAAAAAGCTCATTCCTGTCGATATCAAAGAAATAGTAAAACGAAATCTTTCCAGACTTACAGAGAGGCAGCTTGAAGTTCTCCAGGCGTGTTCAATTATCGGTGTGAAATTCGACTACACTATTGTTCAGAAATACTATCCTGATCTTTCTCTTAAAGATATCGAAGAGATAGAAAAAAGCAATTTTATAAAGAAATATCATCTCGAGAATCACTATATCTTTTCTCATCCGATAGTAAACGAGGTTGTTTATAATTCCGCTTCTTCCGAGAACAGAAAAGCGTGGCATAAAGGAGTAGCTGAACTTCTTGAGGAAACCAGGAAAAGATCAAAACTGGCTCATTCAAGCTGGATGGGACATCATTACTACCAGGCCGGCGACCAGGAGAAGGCTGTTTTTTATCTGAAACAATCCTATCTAGACTCGAAAGATAAGAATTTTATAGAAAGTGCTTATCAGGATCTTCAGAAGCTGATATCCTTTGCGGACGACCCTCAGGAGAAGGACAGACTCATACTGGAGGAGATCGAGATCCTTTTCGGAATGAACGATCAGATCAAAGCAAGAAAAGCTTCATACCCTCTTTTAAAAAAGTACGAGAGATCGGAAAATTATGACTTTTATTTCGATATAATAATTACGATAATCAAGCATTCAATTGATTTCTCTCCGGCCAAAAAAATTAAAGATCTTCTTCAGAAGGCTTCAAACATTCTCAGAAAACATAAGCTTAGCGATCACCAGAAAGGCTGCCTGTATAAGTATTACGCCCTTTTCAAGAAAAAAGAGGGAAATGTTAAGCTGATGGTGAATTACATAAAGAAGTCGCTGCTCTATATCTCCAGAACAAAAGATTATGAGATCAGATGTTCTCTTATGAATGAGCTGGGTGCTGTCTATGAATCACAGTTCAGATTCACTAAGAGTATAGCTACATTCCAGAAAGGTCTCAAGATCGCAGAAAAGAACAACAATCTCAAATATCAGTCAATTCTTCTCGGCAACCTCGGTAAGATCACTTACAAGCTCGGAAAAGTTAAAGATTCAGTGAAATATTATGAAAAAGCACTTGAGATCTCATCGCTTTTAAGCCTTAAAGATGTTGAAGGGGTCTGTGCCGGTCAGCTTGGTAATATTTATCTCGAGATCAGAGATATCACTTCTGCAATGTCGAATTTTGAAAGGTCAATTAAGATATTCAGAGCACTCAATAATCTCGAAGAGATAAGCTACAGGCTTACTGATTTCGGAGCGTGTAGTCTGTTCCATAATAATCAGGCTGAAGCGGAAAAGAATTTCAACAAGGCAAAAAGAATAGCTCAGGAGATCAACAGCAGTCTTGCCAGAGCATACGCGCTTCTTCATATCGCAAGGCTCAAGGTCGTAAAGGACGAGTGCAGAGATGCAGAAAAACTCTTTAAGGAATCTCTTAAGATTTACAGGGAGAAAAAGCTTTATAAACGAATGGGAATGATCTACTATTATATGGCGAAAATGTATTTCAACAGTATGGTAAAAACAGAAGACGATCCGTTCGGCAGGATAAAAAGCGAAAACCAGGAAGATACCGGAAAGATCCTGAAACTGATGAAATATTCGCTTATCTATTCAAAGAAAGCAAAGAATATCAATTTTATAAGTCTGGGTTACCTGCTTATAGGAAAGATACTTAAAAGAAAGAACAGGCTCAGAGAATCCGTCAGTAATCTTCAGGCCGGATACAGCACCATCAAGATATCGGATTATTCCAAAATATATATAGAACTCGTTCTTGAACTTACCGATGCATATGTAAAGAGCTCACGCACAAGAGATGCGCTCTTAATTTTGAAAGCCGCTCATAAAAGATCGTCGGTAAATAAAGATATGACCACAAAGAACAAGCTTAAAGAGCTTATCAAAGAAATATCTTAACAGAAAAGACTATGTTCCTGCCTTTAAATACCGAAGAAATGAAAAACCTGGGATGGGATCATCTCGATATCGTCCTTGTTACGGGTGACGCATACATAGATCATCCTTCATTCGGTGCCGCAATTATCGGTAAATATTTGGTCTCGAAAGGCTTTAAGGTGGGCATTATCTCACAGCCGGACATTAATTCAAACGATGATTTTAAGAGACTTCCTGCTCCGGGACTTTTTGTGGGTGTAACTTCAGGCAATGTAGATTCAATGGTTAACAATTATACTGCCAGCAGGAAAAAGAGAAAAAGCGACGATTATTCAGAAGATGGAAAGGGTTTTGTCAGACCGGACAGAGCTGTGATAGCCTATGTCAATAAAGTAAAAGAGAATTATAAGGGCGTTCCAGTCATAATCGGAGGAATTGAAGCCAGCCTGAGAAGGGTTTCTCATTATGATTACTGGTCTGATAAAGTCCGCCGGAGCATACTTTTTGATTCCAAGGCGGACATGCTGGTTTTCGGGAACGGTGAGAGAACCGTGCTGAAAATAGCTGAAGAACTTCGATCGGGAAAACCGTTTAACAGGATAAGAACTTTAAGAGGAACTGCCTTTGTTGCCGGCGGTTCAGAAGCTGCTCCCGGAAGATATAATTACAGGAAACTTCCGTCATTTCAGGAAGTGTCAACTTCGAAAGACCTGTTCTACGAATCAGAGAAGGTCATTCACTCTGTTACTAACCCCTATTTTAATACAGGTCTTGTTCAGGAAACCAACGGCAGAATACTCGTAGTGAATCCTCCGGTTGTACCCGAAGGTGACATAGACGAATTTTACGACTGCGGTTTTGAAAAAATGCCGCATCCCGTATATAAAAATACAATTCCAGCATTTGAAATGATAAAGAATTCGATCACTATACACAGAGGCTGTTTCGGAGGATGTACTTTCTGTTCGATATCACAGCATCAGGGAAAGTTCATTCAGTCAAGATCCGAAGGATCGGTCGTCAAAGAAGCCGGGGAGCTTTCATCCGGATCGGTTACAGATCTCGGCGGACCTTCAGCAAACATGTATGCTATGCATGGGATCGATCTTGAAAAATGCAGAAAATGTTCAAGACAATCATGCATTTATCCGGATATATGCAATAATCTTGACCCCAGTCACGAAGAACTGCTGAAACTCTATGAAAAAGTTAAAGAGCATAAGAGAGTTTTCATTAACAGCGGGATCAGGCATGAGCTTGCTTTACTGGATAAAAACTACATTAAAGCTGTTGCTGAAGAATTCACATCGGGAATACTAAAAATTGCGCCCGAGCATACTGAGAAAGAAATTCTTAAACTTATGCTTAAGCCAGATATATCAAAGTATGAAGAATTTATCTCGCTTTTCAGTAAATACTCTAGTAAAAAGCAGTTCGTGGTGCCTTATCTGATCTCCGCTTTTCCCGGAATTACAATTGAAACTGCTCAAAAAATGAGCGACTACCTTAAGATCAACAACATCAGAGTTGAGCAGGTTCAGGATTTTATTCCGCTTCCGATGACCATAGCCGCTTGCATGTACTATACTGAAAGAGATTTCTTCACGGGCGAAAAAAGATATGTTGCAAAAACTTATAAAGAAAGAGAAATGCACAAAAAACTCATCCAGTGGTGGAAGAAATGAGATCTGTACTGCTGATTCTGACCTTTATGGTTTTTAGTTCATGCGTTGAAAAAGCTGCTGAATACGACTTGTCCTCTTCTGGTGCTGTAAACTCCATAAAAGAAATAAACGGAGAAGTTTATATTCTCAACTCTACAAATTCATCAATACTTAAGCTTTCAGGAGGACAAACTGATTTATTCAGAGATATTGAAATTGAAGGCAGAGATTTTCTTCAGGATTTTGATATTGACAGAGAAACAGTTTATTACTCGAATACCTACGATGAAATTTTTAAAGCGAAAGGAAATGCTGTTGAGGATACG
>JAFGUL010000124.1 GCA_016938535.1 Candidatus Delongbacteria bacterium | reverse complement strand
CTGTGAACATGAGTGTCCACGCAGATGGTGTCCTGTCCGTAGCCGAGAGAAAGTACAAGATTTGCGGTCTTTCTGCCTACTCCCTTGAAGTTCAGCAGCTCATCGAGTGAATTAGGAACTTTTGAATCGTATTTGTCGATCAATATCTGAGATGTTTCGATTAAGGTCTTAGCTTTATTTTTATAAAAACCAACCGGAAATATCAGTTTCTGAATTTCTTCTTCGGAAAGTTTTATCATTTTCTTGGGAGTATCCGCTTTTTCAAACAGTCTGTACGAAGCTTTTGCTGTAACTTCATCTTTGGTACGCAGAGAAAGTAATGTACTTATCAGAACTTTATACGGATCTCTGGTCTGAACCGAGATCAGAGTGACTATCGGCGCATTCCATTTTTTATATTCTTCTCTGAGGATTTTTATATTTTCGATGAATTTATTTTTATCCATGATCAAACCTTATTTGAGTTTTAATGTATAAAGTGTTAAATTTAGCTGAAATTGAGGAAAAAGACAATGTTAAAAATATTTTCCGTAATATTGATACTTTTAAGTTTGAAGTGTTATTCAGAGGAACCTGTTTTCTCTTTTTCGATATTTTCTGATAATACGGGAGACGGTCTCGAAAGGGTTGAATTTGAACGCATGGTTGAGTGGATAGCTGCTGAAAAAAATCCGTTCGTTCTGGGTATGGGCGATCATGTAAAGAAAGGGACGAATAATATGTTCATTGAATTTATTAAATCTGATGACTGGTGGCAGAAGAATTTTTATCCTACCATAGCCGATAACGACAATGAATTTTACGGGAAAGATCAGGCTGACTGGGGCGCGGGAAAAGATTTGTTCGATCTGACTGATATTAAAAAGAGACCGGATGTTCTTTTCAGAGAGAACGGTTCAGAATATTACGCATTGATCGGGCACGAAGGCATTAAAATCCATTTCATTTCACTTCATTATCCTGACAAGCCTAAAGACGATTCAGTTTCTTTCAGAGAGGATTCAAAAGAGTTCATGGTCGAGACTTTGAAAAGCATCGTCAAGACAGGCTCTGACATAGTGATCGTAGGTGCTCATTCGAGGCTCGGGTACTGGATGGATAAACTGAATCCTGAGCAGAAAAAAGCTGTAATGGAAAAAGCCGATCTTGTACTCTCGGCAACCACTCATGTT
>JAFGUL010000123.1 GCA_016938535.1 Candidatus Delongbacteria bacterium | reverse complement strand
TTCGATGCGTATAATTTCGTCACAGATATTTTCAAAAGTGCAAAAAAGTCAATTCTGATCATAGATAATTATATTGATGATAGTGTTTTGATCCATTTGTCGGACATTTCACCTGATGTTAAAGTAAAAATATTGACCAAATCAATTTCAGAAAAACTTAAGCAGGCAATAGGAAAATTCAGTGCTCAGTATTTTCCGGTTGAAGTAGAATTGTTTAAGAAATCCCATGACAGGTTCATAATAGTTGATAATTCGGTCGTTTATCATTTTGGTGCATCACTCAAAGACCTAGGCAAGAAATGGTTCGCGTTCTCAAGATATGATAAAAGTGCTCTTGAGTTGATGAGCAGACTGGTTGAATGATCGTCTTTCGTTGAGACGCATATCCTGATTTTACGGACCGTTAAAGAAAATAAAAAACGGAAAGAAGTAAATCCGAATCACGCTCACAAAAAGTATTTGTCTATGAATTTCTTCACTTCGTCTTTATACTGATCGCCGATAGAAACGATTGAATTGTCATCTAATTTTATGCGGCTGCGTTCGAAAGCGGTTATGCTGTTCAGATTAACTATAAAAGATCTGTGAACGCGCATGAATTTATCCTTAGGAAGTGAACTTTCGAGTTTCTTTAAGCTCATCAGGCTCATTATCTGCTTATGGCCTTTCATGTGTATCATGACATACTCGCTCATGCTTTCGATATAAACAATATCCTGAAGAATTATCTTGATGAGGTTACCTTCGGATTTAACAAAAAAATGTTCGGGCGTTTCGGTGTTCTGTTCCGCTTTGCTCCGGTTCTCAGTGATAAGCTTATTTGCCTTATTCGCGGCTCTGAGAAAATCTTCATAGCTGATCGGCTTTAAAAGATAATCTATCGCGTTGACTTTGTAGCTTTCTACGGCATATTGGCTGTATGCGGTCGTAAAAATGACATTAGTACCGGGAGGAAGTGTTTTTACAAGCTCTATTCCGCTCATTTCAGGCATGTTTATATCGATGAAGATAAGGTCTGTTTCGTTCTCCGAAAGAAAATTCATTGCTTCAAATGAATTGGTACACTGACCTTTCAGTTCAAGGAAAGGCGTTTTTTCTATATAGGCTGAGATCTGTTTCAGAGCCAGCGGTTCGTCATCTATTGCGAGACATTTTATCATGATCTTACCGGGATTTTTATTTTAACTTTATATGTGTCGTCATCATCAATCACTTCGAAAGAATGGTTGTCTTTATACAGAAGATCAAGCCTCTTTTTTGAATTGTTCAGACCGATCTTTTCGGTATCGGGTACGCTGAACTGTTGTTTGCTGTTCGATATTTCAAAAAATAAATATTCTTCCAAAAGCTCGAATTTAATATGAATGAACGATCTGCCCGAAGCCCTGATCCCGTGCTTGAAAGCATTCTCGACGAAATTAACGAAAAGAAGAGGCTGTATCCTGACATGCGGAATATTATCAGGAAAGATGAAGGAGGTCTCGGTATTTTCATTCGTTCTAATTCGCATCAGCTCAATATAATCATTTAAGAAGTCTATCTCCTTTTGCAGAGTGAAATTATTCTTTTCGGTTTCATAAAGCAGAACGCGCATAAGTTTTGACAGCTTGATAATTGAATTTTTGGCCGTTTCTTTATCAATGTCTATCAGTGCGTGAATGTTGTTTAGTGTGTTCATCAGAAAATGAGGACTGACCTGATGCTGGAGATATGCAAGTTCGGTTTTGAGGTTTTCTTTCTGCAGTTCCTCAAAGTTCTTTCTGTCCTCCATCCAGCTGAAAGTGATTTTTATGGAGTTGTTAAGCCCGACAACCAGAATTGAGAGTAATATTTTGTTGAAAAGGTTTCTGTAGATCTCCAGCGTTCTGTAATCATTAATGATCAGAGCCCCGGGCGTCATTTTTTCAGGCTGAGGAATTTTTAAAAGATCGAATACGACATGATTGAACGATGAGAAGAAACTCAATACAAGAATTACAGAAAAAATTACAACTGCGTAGTGAATATATTTCTTCTTCTCAAAGAATCTGTAAACCAGAAAATTATTTATGAGAAATAGAAAGAAGAACAGAATGATCCTGATCAGTTCGTGAGTGATCCTGACGGAATTTAACCTGCCGCTTTCGATAGACAGTAATACAGGCATCATAAATATGATCATCCATAGTATCAGAAAGATTATCAGTTCAGGCTTCCTATATTTGTCGTTTCTACTCATAAGGTCTTAATTTATTATATTTTAGGATATTTTTCAAGATAATTCTACTGTTCTTACTTATCCTTTTTTGCCGAATTTGCGGTGACTCTGTAGAACTTCTTTTCTGCGTTCAAAGTTTCTGACCACGAATTCTGACTTATGCCTGATTGTTCCAGAGTCCAGTTCGTACTGTCCGGCGAAGAATACACTGAATAGGATATGTTTTTCTGCTTTCCTGCTTCCCATGTTACTGTAACAAGATCTTCCGAAACAGATATGCTCGCGTTAGAAGGTACTTCGAGTTCTACCGAGACTGTTCTTACAAGGCGGACATAGTTATATATCCTGATCGCGTCACCTTGAGGACCGAATCCGTAAGGGTAATCACCAGGATCCCCGGTTTTCGGATCACTTCTCTGAGCTCCCGCGCCATGCACATCGATCCATCCGCCGAATTCGTACATGTAGCCCATAGCTCTGCCGAAGCTCAGATATGCTGCGTTTACTCCGTTTGCCGGTGTCTGAGAGCAGAAAGTCGTGCTGCTCCAGTAATACGGATAGTCCGCATCGCCGGCTTCGTTTGTTATCTGAGTACAGTTAAATACCGGATCAATTGCTGCTGAAGATGTTGTCGAGGGTGAGCGGGAATAATCTATTATACTCTCCAGCTCTTTGGCATCTGGAAGCCTCCAGTCGGAATAACCGGCAAAAGTATAATTTTCTGCGTAGCTTAAAGCATTTTCCCATAACAATCCCGTTCCGTTATCATTCTGCATCCACATCAGACCTGTTGCGCTGTCTGTAACTGTTCCGTCTCCATTACTGACGAACTGATTTGTGCCGTAAGCGGTATTATCCCGGCAATATTGTACATAGTATTTCTTCACAGAACTGGCAGGATATCCTTTAATCCTTCCGTCGGCGAAATTGACCCCGAACATTGTTGTCTGTCCGCCCATTGTTGTACTCACATAGATCGTCGAAGTGGCATATTGAGCATCTATCAGCCTTTCATTTGCACTAAGATCCCCGTAAGCGAAAGTGAAGTAATCAGTATTGATGTAAGGTACCGCAGTACCCTGTGTGGTAGCTTCGGGATTTGGTTCCGCGCCGTAATACATAATGAGGGAATACAGCTCTTTGATTGTAGGCAGTCTCCAGTCAGAATATCCGCCGGTTGTGCATGATGAAGCCCCTGAAAGTGCATTTGAATATGTCAGCTTATCGTAGTAATCGACAGACCCGTCACCGTTCCTGTCAGTTGATTTCTCCCACATAAGCCCTGTAACATTATCTGTGACTGTACCGTCACCATTGTCGGTATAAGCCGGCTCATTTCCGGGATGATTAGAGTTCTGACCGTAAAACGGCTGTCCTGCCGTTGGAGCTGTAATGACAGACGAGTTGTCATAAGAATTTGTCTGACCCGTTCCGGCTATCCGGTAATTCTGTCCGTATGATGATTCGGTCACGGCTGCAATAAGGCAAACCGTTAATACCTTTAAGATCGCGCTTTTCATTTGAGACCTCCCTGCGTTGTTTTTATTTCAATTTTACAGCAGTAAGTAAATAAAAAATATCTCTGTGTTCAAATTTATTCAATGAACACCCTGTTTCTTTCAGCAGAAAGGGAATTTTGCCCGGTTAAAAGTGAGGAGTATTTAAGATCATTATAATCTACAGATCGCGCCAGCGAGGTCAGAATCATCCAAATATTGTTAGTAATGTCAAGCGTTATTATTGAAGAATGGTCTTGTGATTTACCGGCAGAGTGAGTAAATTTGTGACCGGGCAGGAAAATTCATTCATAATTCAGGGATCTTCATTAAATGGAATATTCAGAGATCATCAGGCATACGATACACTACTCACTCCACTTGATCTTCCCATTTATAGTTGCGTACTTTTTCTTTAGAAAGAATTGGAAAACGGCAGGAATGATCATGGCATCGACTATTTTGATAGATTTAGACCATCTTCTAGCTGACCCGATCTTTGACCCGAACCGCTGCAGTATAGGCTTTCATCCTTTACATACTTTATGGGCTTTGATCGTTTATTGTTTAATGCTTATAATTCCTTCATGGAAATGGCGTGCGATAGCTGTCGGATGCATTCTTCACCTGGGGACAGATGCTCTTGATTGTATTCTCGGCGGGACATGGTGACAAAGCTGTTTGATCTATATCTGACATAATGCTGTTGCCTATGCTTATAAAATATTGTATATTGACATTCTTTAGGAAGGCTCAAAATGAAAAAGAATGATAAAAAAATTAAGCTTGACAGTTACGAGCAATAAATGACGACGCAGCTCAAAGACATTATGCTAACAGAAAAGTGTTAGGCTCGTAATGAGCATGGAAAACTCTAATTGTGCAAGTCTCACTTGCACAATTGTGCGTGATCAAGGCAGTAAAAATTCAAGAAATTGAATCTGCTCATGAAGAATCGTTTTATTTTTAGGTATATTGTTTAAAATTCATAATCATTTCTTTTGTATTTGATATGTCAAGTAAAATGCACAAAATACTTGACATTTCAATTGTATTTTAGTAAATTACTCATAATTAATAAGGCAGGCAGAATGGCAACAGCTTCCGAAATATTTAAAAGAATAGAAAAGATAGAACCCGGTGTTCTGTTCGGCTACGAAGATCTTAAACTTGATAAGAGTGAATTCTCCGCCGCCGCAAAGGCTTTGCAGAGATTAAAAAACAAAGGCATTATCAAAAGCTTGTCCCGTGGGAGATTCTATAAGCCCGTGAAATCTGTTTTCGGAGAATTGAAGCCTGGTGGAGAAGAAATATTGAAAAAGATCATGTTCAAAGAAGGTAAAAGAATAGGTTATATAACAGGAATGGGTCTATATAACCAGTTGCGTTTTACAACTCAGGTATCAAATATATACAGAATTGCATATTTCAATAGGAGGATTTCTACTAAAATCAGCACTGCAAAAATCAAATCTGCAAAAAGTTATGTCCCGGTTACTGAAAATAATTACAGGTGTTTGCAGATACTTGATGCAATAAAAGACTTTAACAAAATACTCGATATGGATAGAAAAGGAGGTTTGGCTCTGTTGACAGACTATATAAAAAAGTCTGATAAAAATCAATTGATCAGATATTCAAAAAAGTATCCTCCGAGAGTTCGAGCTTTTCTGGGAGCTATACTTGAAAATATTGGTTATAACAAAAAGGAATTAATTGATCTGAAAAATACTATCAATCCTTTGTCTTCTTTCAATTACGGTTATAAGATCGACTTACTAATCCCAATACAAAACTGGAACATAAAATGAAATTACATGAGAATGCACAGCTATTTAAAGAAGCAGTTAATGCTGCTGAGTTAATGTATGACATAAAAGATGTCTATATTGAAAAGGATTACTGGGTTACTTATGCTTTGAAACTAATATTTAATTCACCAATGAAATATCAGGCTGTTTTTAAAGGAGGCACTTCACTTTCAAAATGCTATAATCTGATAGACAGGTTTTCAGAAGACATTGATATAGCGGTACTAAAAAATGAAGGAGAAAGCGAAGCGGTTTTGACCAGAAAAGTAAGAACTGTAAGTAAGTCAATTATAGAGATATTGCCTGAAATAAACATTAATGGTGTAACAAGCAAGCACGGGAAGTTAAGGAAAACTGCACATGAATACTTTAAGTTATTTGATGGAAAATTAGGTGAAGTTAAAGACGCAATAATTCTGGAAGTAACTTCATTTGGTAATGCTGAACCGTTTACTTTAAGAAATGTAAGCTGTTACTTATCAGAGATGATGAAGATAAACAAGCAAAATGATTTAATCGAAAAATTTGAACTTCAGCCTTTCAAAGTTCAGGTACTTGGAATAGAGCGAACATTTACCGAAAAAATAATGAGTTTAGTAAGATTTTCAAAGCAGACCGATCCATATAAAGACCTTGCTGAGAAGATCAGGCACATTTATGATCTTTATATGCTTACACAGGACCTGGATGTAAAAGCATTTCTTAATAATGACGGATTTGAATCAATGATCCAAAAAATTGGTAGGGAAGACTTAGAAAGTTTTAACAACAATAATGAATGGCTTTATGAAAATCCTTCTAATGCAATAATATTCAAAAATCCTGAAGAAACCTGGGATAGAATAAAAGCTCCTTACTATACTACATTTCAAGAAATGGTTTTCGGTGAATTACCGGAAAGTTCTGATTTGATAACAATGCTGAAAGAAATTCATGATCGTTTGGTTAAGATTGATTGGAATTTATAATAATTAATTATCAATTCGTTTAAAAATTGCGTAAATTAAGGCTGTTAGATTATTAAAAGGAAAATGCTGTTGACGACGCAGCCTGAAGCAATATTGGAGAACGACCTTGTAAGACAGCTTGAAGGTTTAGGCTATGACAGGGTTGCGATACATGACGAAGAGGGCTTGCTTTCAAATCTTAAGTTTCAGCTTGAAAAGTTCAACGGAACGGAATTTTCAGGCAGGGAATTCGCTTCGATCCTAAATCATCTCTCAAAGGGCAATGTGTTCGAAAAGGCGAAGACCTTACGCGACCGGTTCTGCCTGGTCAAAGATGACGGCGAGAGTTTTTATGTGCGGTTCTTTAACAGCGAAGAATGGAATGAAAATCTTTTTCAGGTCACAAATCAGATCACGCAGGACGGGACTTACAAGAACCGATACGATGTGACGATCTTGATAAACGGGCTTCCGCTGGTTCAGATCGAGCTTAAAAGGAGAGGTCTCGAACTAAAAGAGGCTTTCAATCAGATCAACCGTTATCAGAGGCATTCATTCTGGACGAACAGCGGACTTTTTCAGTATGTTCAGATCTTCGTAATATCCAACGGCGTGAATACGAAGTATTATGCGAACAACAGGAATCAGTCGTTCAGGCAGACCTTTTTCTGGGCGGATGCGAATAATAAAAATATTGATCTGCTCGAAATATTTACGGCTGAATTTTTAAATACAGGTTACCTCGGAAAGATGATAGCCCATTATATCGTGCTCAATGAATCGAATAAAGTTCCTATGGTCTTAAGGCCGTATCAGTTCTATGCGGTTGAAGCGATAGTCAGGCAGGTGAGCGAAAGCAGAGAGAACGGTTATATCTGGCACACTACAGGATCGGGCAAAACTCTCACTTCGTTCAAGGCGAGTCAGATCATAATGAACCTGCCGGGCGTAAAAAAGGTCGTGTTCGTGGTTGACAGAAAAGATCTCGACTATCAGACCATGAATGAGTTCAACAGCTTCAAAAAAGACAGCGTGGATGTGACGGACAATACTTCTTCGCTGATAAAACAGTTCAAAGATGATACGAAGCTGATATTAACGACGATCCAGAAGCTCAATCTTGCTATAAAAGATCTTTACGCGCCGCAGATAAGCCATCTTGCTGATGAAAGGATAGTTTTTATATTTGACGAATGCCACAGGAGCCAGTTCGGGGAAACGCATAAAAGGATCACTGAGTTTTTTAAGAACAGTCAGCTTTTCGGGTTTACGGGCACTCCGATATTCGCTGAGAACGCTTCAAAGAACGATATGGGCAAAAGGACGACGAAAGACCTTTTCGGCAGCTGCCTGCACAAATATGTCATCACCGATGCGATCAGGGATCAGAATGTGCTCCGTTTCAGCATAGAATATCTCGGCAGGTATAGACAGAAGGGCAATACTTTTCTCGACATCGAGGTTGAGGACATTGACAGGAAGGAAGTCACAGATTCTCCGGTCAGGCTCGGAAAGATCGCTGATCACATCATCCGGTATCACGATCAGAAGACGCACAACAGGGAATACACTGCGATTTTCGCGGTAAGCAGCATAGAAAATCTCATAAAATATTACGAAATATTCAGAGCGAAAAAAGAGGCGGGGGAGCATGACCTGCGCGTAGCGACGATATTTACCTACGGCGTGAACGAGGATGACCTTGAGGCTAACGGCTCGATCCCCGATTACAGCGGCTACAGCATGGTCGCGGAAACTCAGGCGCTTTACGGCACTCAGCACACGAGGGAAAAGCTCGACGGTTTCATTTCGGACTATAACGCGATGTACGGCACGAATTACGGCACCCGGGACGGCAGGCAGTTCGAGAATTATTTCAAGGATATAAGCAAAAGGATCAAGGCCAGGGAAAAAGAGGGGTTCAACGACCGGGACAGGCTCGACATTCTGCTTGTGGTCAATATGTTCCTGACAGGCTTCGACGCTAAGAAAGTCAATACGATGTATGTTGACAAGAACCTTCGCCATCACGGGATAATTCAGGCATATTCGAGAACGAACAGGATATTAAATGAGCAGAAGTCGCAGGGAAATATTCTCTGCTTCAGGAATTTGAAAGCCGCGACCGACGAAGCCATAACCCTTTTCTCGAGAAAAGAAGCAAAAGAAGAGATCATCCTGCCTGATTACGATAAGATCGCGAACAAGTTTTCTTTGGCTTTTGCGGAACTGCTTCACATTGCGCCTGCGGTTCAGAGCGTGACGGATCTCTCAAGCGAGGAGGATCAGCTCAAATTCATTCAGGCTTTCAGAATTCTCATGCGGATACTCAATGTCCTCCGTTCATATTCCGATTTCTCGTGGAATGAACTGCCGGTATCAGAGCAGGCTTTCGAGGACTACAAGAGCAAATATCTAGACTTGTACGATAAAGTCAGAAGCGAGCACAGAAAGGATAAAACCTCGATCCTGGAGGATGTTGATTTTGAGCTTGAACTGATCCGCAGGGATGTGATAAATGTCGCTTATATAATCAAACTGCTCGCAAAGCTGGGTAACGCCGATAAAGCCGATGCCGAAGCTCAGAAATTAAATATAATCGCGATGCTGTCGGGTGATATTGAGCTGAGAAGCAAGCGCGAGCTCATAGAGAAATTCATAAACGAGAATCTGCCGCTTATCGAAGATATGGAAACTGTTCAGGATGAATTCGAGCAGTTCTGGAACGATCAGAAGGTTCTCGCGCTGCA
>JAFGUL010000122.1 GCA_016938535.1 Candidatus Delongbacteria bacterium | reverse complement strand
TGAGGCAAAAATATATGTTCTGGGAAAAACTCTGCGAACTGACTGCGGACAGGTTCGGTCTTATTGCAAACAAAAATATTGAAAAAGCTATATCCAGTTTTTTTAAGCTGATCTCCGGACTCCCAAAAAATGTGATCGACTTTGACCTTAAATCATTCATTGAACAGAACCGGCTTTATCTTGAGACACATATAAATGAGATCGCATCACAATATATTTCTCATCCCATACCTTCACTCAGGGTCATAGCGCTCGACATATTCAGCAGATCGAATGTGTATAAAAAAACAAAAAAGAGCCAGAAAACCACATCTGACAAAAAACTCGCGAAAGAGATGGAGGAAGTTCTGCAAAGATTTTTCTTCATGGGAAATGACACTGATATCCACAGAATGAGATTTATTGCATCCGCCGGGCTTATAATGAGCCAGATCGACAAAAAGATAACGCAGGACGAGATAGAAACGATAATTGATACTCTTGCCAACTATCTTCTTTTCCCGAGGCAGTTTTTGGATGAAATGATCAAAAGCGGTGATGACATTAATGAGACCTTCAACGATTCAATAAATAACCTTCTCGATCCGAGAAAGAATAAAGGTTCAATTGAACAGGAATCCGAAATGATGTTCAATTACCTCATAAGTATTGCGGTTTCGGACAATGACATCACGAAGGCGGAGATAGATTTTCTCAATAACCTCGGATCAAACCTTTTCAGATTCACCAAAGAAAAGATCGCCTACATGACAGCGGTTGTAATAGCGGATAATTTCGAACCGGCCGTTCTCTGATTTATTCTTTCCTGATGTGTACTTTACAGCCCTGATCTACATGCTCGAACAGATTTATAATATCGTCATTTTTCATTCTTATACAGCCGATTGAGGCTTTTTTGCCTATAGATGCCTCATCCGATGTTCCGTGAATGTAAATATATCTGTCGAATGTGTTTGAATTTCTCGTTTGCAGTCCTTTAAGCCTGAGGATCCTTGAAGTGATCACATCTTCTTCACTCTGTCCGATCTCGGCTATCGTTCCTGTGGGTTTTCTGTCCTTAAAGATCATTCCGTACTCTGCATCTTCACCTATCTTTTCGCATACTATATGCATTCCGAGAGGTGTTTTGTTACTTCCAGGCTCGAACCCTTCGCCGAATTTTGAAGTAGAGACAGGATATTTCAACTTTACATTTCTGTGAGTGAAGATCAGTGTCTGATATCTTATTGAAATAGTTATCTTCATTTTCTTAATTAATTTCGAGTTCGTCAATTTTATCGTTCAAAGCTTCAAATTCTGATTTAAGCTTGTCAAGAAGATCGGCCGCTTCTACTACCAGCTCCCTGTCAGTTTTCAGTTCTCTTAACTCCTGCTCAATATCTTCAGGACTGACTTCGTCATCTTCCAGATCTTCATGAAGCTGCTCTATCTCTGCATCTATTTCATCAAGCTCAATATCGCAGTCCGAGTCCATCTGCTGAAATATTTCGTAGTAATCATTCGCTTTCTTTACGAGATCTTCAGCGTTCTTTCTCATTTCAGTTACATCTTCAAGAAGTTTCTTCAGTTTTTCAAAATCGTTCATAATTATCTCCGGCTTTTTTTATTACGAATATAGTTATCTGTAATGTTTACAAGTAACTCAAGTCTTTTTCTGTCAGTATTGCTCTCGAAGTTTTTCTCATGCTCATTTTTCAGGATATCAATCGTCTTTTTAGCTGTATCCCAGTCACCCGTTATTACTGCCGTTCTGAATTCCAGAACAAGAGTTTCAGCATCTTTCGCGGACAGAGTTTCGGCCAGTCTTTTTAGTTCTCTGAAGTATCCGTGATCAAAATATACTTCCATCATTCTTTTATTTTCATCATCAGACAGTCCTCCGGTAAACCCGGGCAGGTTCTGAACCCTGAATACAGCTT
>JAFGUL010000121.1 GCA_016938535.1 Candidatus Delongbacteria bacterium | reverse complement strand
CAGGTTAAGAATGCTGATTGAATACTCGTGATAGTATTCTTCACCCTTTTTTTTCTGGTTTTTATATGATATGAACGCTACCAGATCCTTATCTGAAGGAGAACATAATGGATTAAGCTGGTCAAAGCGTTTATCGAGCACAGTCTCAAATTCCACATTTTTAAATTTGAAATCTTTATAGCTGAAAATATCTTTGATCATTGTAATATTGTAAGTCCTGTTATACTTGGCTTTTTTATCTCTTTTTTGTACTTTCCTTGAAAAAACTATTCTGTCTCCAGTCATATCAAAAGTCGGGTCGATCAGGAAAGATTTCTCTTCCTTTGTGTTTTCATCCAGACTGATCCTGTATCCGTTCACGGCGTAATTATTTATAAGTTCCGGAACAACTACCCTGCATATATACATCTGCTCCCTGCCGCCCATTCCGTTACCGGAAAAAACGAACCAGTTTTTGTAGGGATGCCATTGGAGACCGACGTCCTTTATGTAATATCTTTTCTTTGTTTTGGAACTTCCTCCGGCATAAGCCTCTGAAGAAACCTGAAAAATGTTCCGGGTCTCAACATTGAACAGAAACAGTTTTATTGTAGGGTCGTTGTCGTATGTAACCTCGAAGCTTACCAGATTATTATCAAAAGGGGCAAGCTGCAGATTCTGTATAAATCCGCCTCCTATCTGTTCGACATCTGCACTGATCAGCTCTGTAACATCATTAATATTAATCTCCGAGGAAGAGAGAGACGAAACTGCCGCTGAAAGTACAAGAATAATTATTTTTAATATTTTCGATGAAGCCGGCATTTACATTACCTGAATTTAATTTCTTATATCAATATAAACATTTTTCTTCAATTCATCAATCCATTTCTTAAGCTGTTCTCGCCCCTTTTTCTCCTGGGCGAAATTCTTGAGTACATTATAATCCGTCTCTAGAGTAATTTCATGATCTTTTTTCCTGTCTGATATCTTGTACAAATAATAACCGTCGTCTTCCTTTACGGGGTCGCTTATAAATCCTATCGGAGCTTCAGAAAATAAGGCTGAATACTTTTTATCCATCTCATCTATCTGCATTGAACCTATACTGCCGTCAAGATATTTCGTTTTTTCGTCGCCGCTGTATTTTCTGACCGCTTCCTCAAAAGTCATTTTTTTATTCAGAACAGAATCTCTCAGATTTACTGAAAATTTATACGCCGTAGAATCACTTTCCACATTTTTTTCGGGAATTATCAGTATATGCGAAGTGTTTATTTTTTCACCTATCTTATCTTTTAGCATGATCAGATGATATCCGAAGGGACTTTTTACCGGATCTGAAATCTCACCCGGGTTCATGTTGTATGCCGATCTTTCGTAATCCGCAACAAGATCTCCCCTGCTGGTAAATCCGATGCTGCCCCCTTTGGATCTTGACGCTTCATCGTGAGAATATTTTTCTGCAGCCTGTTCAAAAGTTATTTCATCTTTTTCTATACGGGATTTCAGATCTCTTAAAAAGTCCACAGATCTTGTTTCACTGAGCGCTTTATCCGAAAATCGAACGACCAGCTGGCTCAGTTCTACCGAAGCCTTGACGGGAGGAAGCGAATCCTTGTAAGTTCTGTAGAACTGTTCTACATCATCCCTGCTCACAGATATCTTGCGGATCTGTTTGTTCTTTATTTTTTCAATGAACAGACTTTTCTTTATATCGGACCTGTACTGTTTTTTCAGGTCGCTGACTGATGTCTTATATATCTGTTCGAATTTCTCCTCGCTTCCAATCTGCTGAATTATCGAACTGATCCTGTTATCAAGTACCCTCTGAACCTCATCGTCCGAAACAGTGATGGTAGAATCTTTGAGCGCTGCATAATAAAGGACTTTGCTTGAGATCATTTCGCTGATCGCGGCCTTTCTGAAAGATTCTTCATCGAAACCGAACCTTGTCTGGTACTTCTGATGCTCGACAAGCTGGTCTATCTCGCTTTTGAGAATTATTTCATCACCTACCACGGCTATTATTCTGTCGATCACATCAGCATGCAGAGGTAAAATAGAAACAATTATCATTATCATCAGATATTTCAGAAAATACTTGTGTTTCAAATTCGCACCTTCTAATTATTTGTTAGTTTGACATCATATTTTGAAAAAAGTTCATTTTTATGAGTTTCCATGAATTTTTCTTTTTTTATTGATATAAGTGCTCTCTTCACTATATCTTCAACATAATCGAACTTATAAAGCATAGGTTCCTGGACCTGAGTTACTTTTATTATAGAGATCGCCTTTTTCTGAATGATCAGATCAGAAATATCTCCTGCATTCATTTTTGAAGCTGTTTTGCCGACCATGGCATGATCGTCTTCAAAAATAAACCCCAGTTCTCCATCCTTGGAATAAGGTCTCGGATAGAATTTAGCGTATTTTTCGAATTCCTCTCCGGATAATATCTTCTGTCTTATGTTCTCAAGTTCTATAGCCACGTTTATTTTATCGTTCTCTTGAATATCGTCTTCATTATTGTACTCTTTGAATATCTCGAAAACCCACATTTTCCTTCTGCTCCATAGGGTACGGTCATCTTTGTTCTCTATGTAGTAATCGATCATTTCTTCTTTTGTGGGAATAAAATTCCCGTCAGAATAAATCATATCCCGATATATTCTGGATGCAAGATATTTCATCTGGTCTTGAGTTTCTTTTATGACATCTTCTCTATTGAAATAACCTTTTTTTTCGGCTTCAGACGAAAGTATCGAATTTATTATTGATCCGTCAACAAGCCTTTTCAGGATTTTCGGATTTGAGAGGTCCTTCATACGCCATGGTTTAACGTCTTTCATACGATCCAGTAATTCTTTGGAACGTACTATCTCTTCATTCCATGTTACCAGAATTTCATTGGGCATACTCTTTTTTATTTTTTCTATGAGCTTTTCAGGGCTTTTTGATTCAATTGAGGATATCCTTGTGAAAACATCTTCATTATAGATGACATTATTGCATAAAATCAGGCTGTCAATGTACTTGTCAAGGTAACTCCTTATCTCCTGATATTTTTCTTTTTTAATCAGCTCTCTTAATTCAGCATCATTCCCGGAAATCTTAAGTTTTCCTATCTTTTCCTTATTCTTAACGCGGTAAGATTCTATTCGATCCGGAGAGAGAAAATTGTTCTTTATGAGGTCATCTTTCAGCTTCATTGCTGAATTCTTTTTTAGAAGGGCTTCATAATTCTTTTTGTATTCACCTGTGTTTAAAACACTCGGAATATTTGACTCTTTCTGCAGCAGCAGTTCATAAATATAATCTTCAATTATCTTCGATCTGTCTGCATATGACATTATCTTTCTATCTCTTACAGACGCAGGATATCCGAAAACCTGATACTCCGTAACAGGATCGTCGCCTATCTTTGCTACTTCTGAATTGTCAGTAAAAGGCGTCAGAATTCCGTCTTGAGAATAAGCGGAACAAACTGTCAGAAGTATAAACGCAGATATGTATTGTTTAACGATTTTCATTATTTTCTGTCGTCCTTTATATTTGAGAACGTTTTTTCGATAAGCGGATAGTTTATGATGACCCTGTAATCCTTGAACAGACCGCTTTCCCAATCCTTAAGCGACTGCCCGAATTTCTTGGATTTTAATGAATTTGTGATACTGGCTTTTACTTTTAGAAGATCTTTGTATGACCCGTCGCCTACTTTGAACATGTTTTCTTTATTTTCCTCATAGAATTTTGCTATTTCCTCATTTGTAGGCAACTCAACCCTGTCTCTTACGAATTTTCTTACAAGCTTATCTTTGTAAGTACCGTACATTGTTGACTTTGCTTCCTCGACATAATCTTTTCTTTTTGTGTAGCCCAGATCGTCGGAATATTTTTCAAAAAGTGAATTCCTGAATCTCTCAATTACATACATTTTTATATCAGTATAGCCTTTCAATTCGGGTCTTGAATCTTTCGGAAATGTTCTTAAGGCTGCAATCACTCCGGCAACATCAATTATTCTGTCTCCAAAAACAGCAATAACGGCAGATTTCTCTTCATCTGTAAAGAGATCGAGATAATCGTTTTCACCTTCTGAATTCTTCCTGTTCTCATTCAGTCGCTTGATAAATTTCTTTGCTTCTGCAGAATCGATCCTGACTTCATATTTTTCCAGCAGACCTTCAATAAGCTTGAGGTATTTATCATTGAACTGAGCCGAATATTTCTTGTCGAGTTCCGGTATTATCCTGTTTCTTTCTGAATCATAATCTTTCAGATCACTATTCTCTTTTAGATCGGAAAGCATAATAATGTGATACCCGTATAAACTTTTAAAAGGCGCGGAAATATCCCCCTTTTTCATACCTGTGACCTGTTCCTCGAACTCCTTGACCATTTCATAGGGAAATACCCATCCCAGTTCTCCGCCGTTTACCCCGGTGCGGATATCATCAGATTCTGATTTAGCCAGATCTTCAAATTTTTCACCTGAGATCACCCTCTGATACACTGAATCAATCTTTTCTTTTGCTTTGGCTTCGCCGCGCTTCTTTGAGTCTATAAGTATGTGTTTCGGCAAATATTTCATTTTCTTTTGTTCATAAGCCTTTTTAATATCCGCTTCAGTATAAATTTTGCTTCTTAAACTGTCATGTATAAGTCCCTGTATTATGGATATGTTGTATAATTTCTTCCTGTATTCATTCCTGACTTCCTGAATAGTATCGATCTGATTTTTTTCAGCAAGATCGAAGATGATGTCTTTGTATATGATCTCTTTGAGGTATTCTCTTCTGTCCTCAAAAGAACTTTCAGATGCTTTTGAACGATCGTTACCGAATCTTTCTTTCAGCATGGATGTCTCGAACTCCGAAAAAGATATCTTACCCAGTGAAGATTCTCCTATAGTAATATCTTTCAGCTGGTCTTTGCAGGAAAACAAAACAGATAAAACCACTATCATAAGAGTTAACTTTCCAAATATCCTTGCCGACACTTTCACCCCCACTTTTAATTTCCTTTTTCATTAATCGCGATAATATAGTCTTTGGTTATACAAATATCAACAAAAAAAGTTGCCTGTATCAATTATCTTAAAGTCAAAGTTCTGTTAAAAACCGGAATACCGTTCTCTCTGTCTTTCATATCCGCACAGAAGAATCCGTTCCTTATGAACTGGAATCTTTTTTCCGGTTCAGCTTCCAATATCCAGCTGTCGATCATGCAGTTTTCGTAGATTGTCAAAGAATTTCTGTTTATTACATCGGAAATGTCTTTATCGATCGCTTCGAGAGGATTTTCTGCAGTAAAAAGCCTTTCGTACGTTCTGACTTTACATCTTACAGAGTGGTCTGCTGAAACCCAATGGATTATACCTTTTACCTTTTTCCCTTCAACCTCGGTAACCCTTGAGCTGTCAGGTATGTACTCACATAAAATTTTAATTACATTCCCGCTGTTATCAGTTTCAGCAGCCAGACATTTTATTATATATGATTTTCTCAGCTTCACATACCCTCCCGGTTTAAGCCTGTAGAATGAAGGGTCGTCATCCGGTGAATAATCGGATCTTTCAACATAAAGCCTGTTTGAAAATAGTATCTCTCTGGTTTTGATTTCGTCCTTTCCTGGAAGTAATTCGATCTCGAATTTCTCAGTTTTACCATCAGGATAGTTTACTATATGAATTTCAACCGGGTCAAGTACAGCCATTACCATCGGACTCGATTTCTTCAGATACTCCCTTACGATATATTCAAAATTCTCGATATTTATCATATTCTCTTTTTTGCTGACGCCTGCGTTCTTCATGAAGTCTATTATGGCCTCTGCCGGGACTCCTCTTCTTCTCATCCCTATTATTGTGGGCATCCTCGGGTCGTCCCAACCTTCCACTATCTTGTCATCGACAAGTTTTTTAAGGTATCTTTTGCTTGTGATCATATAAGTGAGATTAAGTCTTGCAAATTCTATCTGACGTGTTCTATATATACCCAGCTTTTCAATGAACCATTCGTAAAGCGGTCTGTGATTTTCAAAAGATATGTCGCAGAGAGAGTGAGTAATATTCTCAATCGAATCCGATTGACCGTGCGCAAAATCGTAAGACGGATAAATCACCCATTTGCTTCCTGTCCGGTGGTGATTTTTCTTCAGTATTCTGTACATTACAGGATCACGCATGTTCATGTTCGAGCTTGACATGTCGATCTTTGCCCTGAGGACTTTTTCGCCTTCTTCGTATTCACCCTCTTTCATGCGCCTGAATAAGTCCAGGTTCTCTTCAACCGATCTTTCTCTGAAAGGGCTGTTCTTACCGGGTGTCGTTATTGATCCTCTGTACTCTTTCATTTCCTCCTGGGTCAGATCACAAACGTATGCTAGTCCCTTTGATATTAAAATAAGAGCATATTCGTACAGTTTTTCGAAATAATCAGAAGCGTAGTACAACCTGTCTTCCCAGTCATAGCCCAGCCATTTTATGTCTCTCTTGATAGCTTCTTCGTATTCAATATCTTCTTTTACCGGGTTTGTATCATCGAACCTCAGATTGTATAATCCGCCGAATTCTTTGGCCGTCTCATAACTTATTGTTATGGCCTTCGCATGACCTATATGAAGATAACCGTTCGGTTCGGGGGGAAATCTCGTATGCACCCTGTCAAATCTTCCTGATTTAAGGTCTTCCTCAATGTACGTTCTGATAAAGTTTGAACCTAATCCCTCTTCTGTCATTTTTTCCTCTCTTAAAATTTCGAATAAATATAAAATATCTGCCGGCATTAATCAATTTCAATAATCATAATCGAAAGATTCTTGCAATAAACTGAAATTTACATAAACCCTTGTAATGATCAGCGGTTTTTGTTATATTTGCATTTTAAAAAAATCATTTGACGGAGTACAAATGCCACAATTATTCGAAGAATTAAAAGGAAGAGATCTGATAAAACAGTCAACGGTTGAACTAGACAGGCTCAAGACGGTCCTTAACGGCGAGCAGATAAGCGTTTATGCCGGATTTGATCCGACCAAACCTTCTCTGCATGTTGGTCATCTGATACCGATAATGATACTTTCGCATATGCAGAAAGCCGGTCACAGACCGATATGCATCGTCGGCGGAGGCACGGCTATGATAGGCGACCCCAGCGGAAAGGACAGTATGAGGGAGATGCTTACAAATGAAAGCATTGAGGATAATGTCAGAGGTATAAAAAAACAGCTGTCAAAATTCATAGACTTCAGCAACGAAAAGGCTCTTCTTGTAAATAATTACGACTGGCTCGGCTTAGAAAATTATATTGATTTCATAAGAAAGATCGGACCTCATTTCACAGTGAACAGAATGCTCGCCGCGGAATGTTTTAAGATCCGTATGGAAAAAGGCCTGTCTTTCCTTGAATTCAACTACATGATACTCCAGGCATATGATTTTTATACTCTGTTCATGAAATACAACTGCCTGCTTCAGATCGGAGGTGACGATCAGTGGTCGAACATAATCGCAGGAGTTGAACTTATAAGAAGGATCGAAGGAAAGGAAGCTTTGGGAATGACAAACCCGCTGCTTACCCGGTCAGACGGAAAAAAGATGGGCAAAACCGAAGGCGGCGCGGTATGGCTGGACCCTGAACTTACGAGCCCTTACGATTACTATCAGTTCTGGAGAAATACGGCCGATTCTGATGTTGTCAAATTCATGAAGATCTATACATTCATGAACCTCGATGAAATCGCACAATATTCATCCCTGTCAGGAGAAGAACTGAATAACGCTAAAGAGATACTTGCTTATGAGGCGACACAGATAGTTCACGGCAAAATTGAGGCCGATAAAGCTAGAGAAACCGCCAAGAACATATTTTCATCAGGCAACATAGTTAATGCCCCGGCCGTAAAGATCCCGGCAGATGAAGTAATCGGGGAAACTGTGTCTGCGTTATGCGTAAAAGCCGGCCTTTTCGGCTCGAAAGGCGAGGCAAAACGAATGATTGAACAGGGCGGTCTGAGCATGAACGGAAAAAAGGTCGGCGATCCTCTTCTGACCATTACAGGCAATGATATAATTGAAGACCTGATATCATTCCGAAAAGGCAAGAAGATTTTTCTAAATATTGAAACTGATTAAGGTATAGAACATGAAACTTTTATTACGAAAAATTATTATTTTTGCGGCTGTAGTTACAATGTTCTCATGCTCATCTGATGAAGATAAACTCTTCAGAGCAGTGAAAACAGGAGATTCTGAAAAGATCCTTGAACTTATTGAGGACGGAGTGTCAGTACTTACTACCAACAGGAACGGGCTTACACCCCTTGATGCAGCAAGATTGAACGGTCAGACAGAGATAGCTGAAATACTCTATGAACATATAAAGAAGATAGTGGAAAAAGACATCTTCGATATAATGCAGAAAAAGTTCATAAGCGATCTCACTGATCTAAAAGATACCGAAAGGGAAAGAATCTCATCTTACAATTCCTATATATCTGCGAACGAAAAATTATTGAGTCTGATATCTGACGATAAAAGGATCAGCGACGAACTGATCATGGAAGAAGAAACAAATCACAAATTACATCAGACCTTGATAAAAAATTTCATAAATAAAAAAGTAGATATGATCGATAGAATAGAATATGAATTTAACGACGGCTACGAATATTCCTCTAAAATAAGCGCTTCAGATAAAAGACACATTATAAATGTTAACATAATGTTCAGGCTTAGCAGTATGAACTAGATTATCTTATATTTCTAAACCTCTGGACCCTTATAGGATAATTCTTTTCATATTCCAGTTTCATCTGAACCGCATAATAGATATAAAATCCCGACAATAAGAATATGAGCAGAGTAAATATCATTGGATAGAGAAGGTTTCTTCCGCCATAGTTTTTTCTTCTGAACAAATATACCGGATAAGCATATATCCATAATAGCAGGAAAATAAAGAACTTGAGAAAACTTCCGCCGTATATCTCTTTTTTCCTATAGATCTTTACTTTTACTCCAAGCCTGTGTGAATCCAGAGTTGCGAGGATAGTAGTTAACAGTACGGTAGAAACTGATACAATTATCAGATAGTTCGACATATCCCCGACATTATCTAAATTATAAAACCAGTACCAAAGCAGTATTGATGATATAAGCGGAATAATGACCATAAAAAAACCTATTATGTCTATTCTTCCGTGGTCGTTTCCGGTTGTATTCTTGCCGCTGATTTTCGATTCCATTTTTTACTCCGTTACTGCACTTATAAATATGTAGCTTTTTAATGCTCCGGTCAAGTTTTAAATTTATATAAAATCTTTTTCTGTGAATTTGTATTTCCTGTTGCAGAAATGACAATGCACTTCAACGAAACCTTCTTTCTTCAGCATTTCTTTTATTTCATTTTCTTTGAGCATATGTGCCGCATTTCTCATCTTCTTCCTGCTGCATGTACATCTGTATTCAGGCACAGTCTCACCATTAATCAATACATCAGCACCTTTAAGCAGAATCTTCTCTGCTATACTTTCGAGATCGTAACCCATATCCAGAATATCTGTAAAATTCGGGAAAGAAAGAATGTTTCTTTCAAGCTTTTCTGCAGTATCATCAGAGTGTCCCGGCATAAGCTGAATCAAAAATCCGCCGGCTTTCTTGATATTACCTGAATCATCTATCAGTACTCCAAGACTTATCGATGTCGGAACCTGCTCAGACACAGCAAAATAATAAGTTAAATCTTTTGCGACGGAACCGTGTTTCATTTCCACCTGACCTGAATACGGTGTTTTTAGTCCCATATCCTTTATGACAGTGATCTTTCCGTTTCCCAGAACAGCTCTGTCTATAGGATCGCCTTTAAGCAAAGATATTTCTCCCGGTTCGTGCCCGGGATTGTTCATATAAGCCTTGATCCGGGATCTGCTGTCGGCTGTTACTATAAGCCTGCCTGAATATCCGTCTGCATCGGTCGATATAGTTATAACATCTTTTTCGGATTTCAGATCTGCGGACATCAGTAATCCCACGCATATAAATTTCCCGAGTACATAACTGTTGCTGACTGAGAGATTATGGATTTTTGCGGCTTGCCTCACAGTTTCCGTGCAATCGTTCATAAAGAATCTGATCTCCCCGTTTGCCGCTGTACCTCTTATTATCCTGTCCGACATAAAACCCTTTCTTCTAAATTGAATCGTCATTGAAAGATTTAAATCCCTCTCCCCTTACATCTCTGACATCAATTACTGTCATAAACGCATCAGGGTCAATTCTTTTTATATTCTCCTGCAGAGCAACTAGTTCTCTCCGGGTCAAAGCTGTGAAGATAACCTCTTTTTCGCTGTTCTTGTATATTCCGGTGCTATGAAAATAAGTAGCTCCCCTTCTCAGTTTTTTTATTATATAATCAGCTATTTCCTGATACTTTTGCGAAACTATAAACGCACCTTTTCTGTGGTTCATTCCTGTAGTCATTGAGTCTATTACCTGACCTGTCGCATATATTGTAATTATCGCGTAGAGAGCTAATTTTATATCTTTGAACATTACTACACCGATCACTACAACTAACGTATCAATCAGAATCAAAAGCTGACCCATAGGTATCTTTGACCTTTTGTACATGATCTGAGCAACGATATCAGACCCTCCTGTAGTCCCTTTAGCCAAAAATATCAGTGCGAGACCTGCCCCTATAAGAATTCCGCCGTACAGCGACGACAGAAGAAGATCATTTTCGATTAGAGGCCCGCTGCCCCAGAACATTGTAATAATATCTATTAGTGCCGAAGTCACTGTCATCCCAAGTATAGTTCTCCACCCGAATCTTGGACCCAGTTCCTTTACTCCCCATATAATGAGTGGAATATTCATTACGAGTCCTGCGGTTCCTGTAGGAACACCTAGCGTGTGATGGAGGATAATGGCTATTCCGTATACTCCTCCCGGGATTATTTTGTACGGAACAATAAAAAATACATATCCTGAAGCCATTATTAACGATCCGAAAAGTACCATTGCGACATCTTTAATTCCTTTTCTCGATAGTACTTTATAATCCCACAGCTGAAACATTCTAGAACCTCTGTTATTTAAATTTTATTAAAAAATAAAAATGCCGCTAAAAGGATTCGAACCTTCGACCTCTGCTTTACGAAAGCATTGCTCTACCAGCTAAGCTATAGCGGCAT
>JAFGUL010000001.1 GCA_016938535.1 Candidatus Delongbacteria bacterium | reverse complement strand
GTTTCCTTCATTTCCGCGAACTTTGTTTTAGTCTGAAGGTCCTGATAGAATTCCACAGCTTCCTTTTCCCTGTCAACGGCGAAGTCTATTATTGCGCTGAAATCGTCTTTTTTCATTTAACTTTTCTCCGCGAATTTTATTTAATAAGGTTGGGTGAATACTTCGAAATAAGCCTGAGGATGGAGGCAGGCCGGGCACAGTTCGGGAGCTTTTTTACCTTCGTGCAGATATCCGCAGTTCAGACACTTCCAAACGATCACGCCGTCTTTTTCGAATACTTTTCCCGCTTCGAGGTTCTGATACAGTTTTCTGTATCTCGCTTCGTGAGCTTTTTCTACTTCGGCTATCTTTCTGAAACAAACTGCTACATCTTTAAAGCCTTCTTCTTCAGCTATCTTTGCGAATTCCGGATAAAGTTCAGTCCATTCTTCGTTCTCGCCGTCAGCCGAAGCCTTGAGATTTTCCAGTGTCGTTCCTATCTTTCCGGCAGGATACATTGCGGTAATTTCAACCATTCCGCCTTCAAGGAATTTGAAAAATCTTTTTGCGTGTTCTTTTTCGTTGAGAGAAGTTTCCGCAAAGATCGCGCTTATGGACTCAAGGCCTTCTTTTTTTGCCTGTTTCGCGAAATAGTCGTATCTCATTCTCGCCTGTGATTCTCCGGCGAACGCTTTAAGCAGATTCTGTTCGGTTTTTGTTCCTTTGATGCTCATTATTTTCTCTCCTGAAATTATTTATTTTTCCAAAGTCCGTGAAGGTTGCAGAATTCTCTCGCGACCAGATTTTCATTGTAAGGTACATAAAATTCAGCGTGCGGTTTTTCACCCGGCTTGAGATGCTTTCTCTGGACCCAGGGGCCGTTTATCACTTCGATCCATTCTATGTGATGCTTGTCTTCCATCGGATGATCTACTGTTCCGACTTTTACAATGATTCCCGTGTCAGTCTTTTCGATCACCGGAACGTGTTTTTCATTTGCAGCGTCGGTGGAGTTGGCCTTAAGCTCTTTCATAGGCTGTCCGCAACACACAAGTTCTCCGCCTCCTTCATGAACGACTTCGACCATGTTACCGCATATTTCGCATTTATAGATCTGCTGGAATTTTGCCATGATGTTCTCCTTATTTCATTTTTATTCTTTAAAAGCTAAACAGCCGGTATCAGAGGCGTGTAAACTCTTGCCGCAAGATCTTTATCGAGCATGAAAAGACCGTTCGAATTCTCTTTTATCAGCGAAAGTTTGTCAATTATATTCCTGTCGTTCTCCTCCTCTTCCACCTGCTCGTCAATATACCATTGGAGGAAGTTGAAAGTTGCTCTGTCCTTTTCTTTTTCCGCAAGGTCGACAAGCCCGTTTATGCATTTCGTAATATGCTGTTCGTGTTTTAGAGTGGCTTTAAAAGCGTCAAGAGGAGATTTCCATTTGTGGTCAGGCTCACTGATCTGAAAAAGTTTTATCTCCGCGCCCTGTGAAAGAAGGTAATTGTAAAATTTCATTGCGTGATCTCTTTCTTCTTTTTCCTGGACGGACATCCAGTTGGCGAACCCGTCCAGTCCTATGTTCGAGAAATAAGCCGACATGGAAAGGTACAGGTAAGAGGAAAAAAGTTCTTCCTGGATCTGTTTGCAGATCGCAGTTTCCATTTTTTTACTTAACATAGCTTCTCCTATAATGATTTGTGTTTTTCTTCAAGTTTTTCCACTATTTCGTCTATTTTTCTGTAATCTTCCTCTCTCGGCATTCCCTTGCACAGAACGGGCTCGATCACATCAACTTTCAGATTAGAAATTAGACCTGTAAGCTGATCGACCATTTTGCCGCCCCATCCGAACGAACCGATGATCGAAACGAATTTTGTTTT
>JAFGUL010000120.1 GCA_016938535.1 Candidatus Delongbacteria bacterium | reverse complement strand
TTGATGATGTCCTGACCTTCACTTACGGCAGGAAAAATAACTATGAACTGGAAATATCAAGAAGAACAGCTGAAATATTAGGCTATAGATGGATGAATGTTCTTTATGATGAAGAAACTGTAAGCGGTTTTTTGAGATCAGAGGAATTCATGGAATATTATCCTAAAGGTTCAAATTTCTCATCAATGTTTTATCTCCAGGAATTTTTTGCGGTTCAGAATTTACAGCCTATTCTTCCTGAGAATGCAGTTTTCCTGCCCGGACATTCGGGAGATTCCGTGGCTGGCAGTCATATTAAGGAGAGTATGCTTGAAGACTTCAGTAAAGATGAACTGATCGAGCATATAATAAGATCTCATTTTAATTACAGAAAACCTTCCTCAAAAGATATTTCCTTCCTTAGAGAATCTATCGGGCGGTCAATACCGGACAAGGATTATTACGATCATAACGATTATCAGAACTGGATACTGAAAGAGAGGCACGGTAAGATGATAATTAATTCGAACAGGATATACGAATTTTTCAATTTCGGTTTCAGAATGCCGCTTGTTGATCGTGACTTCATTGATTTTTTTGAAAATGTAAGCCCTGAATTAAAACTCGGTAAAAAGCTTTATGATTCTGTCCTGAAAAAATACTTCTTCGGGCCGATGGGACTGAATTTTGACAGGGAAACTAATCCATCCAATGCTGATATTAAAGTTCAGACAGCCAAGAATTCAATAAAAAAGATCCTGCCGAAATCAGTAGTCAACTACTATAAAGAGAAAGTAAAAGTTAATTCAGATACATTCTTCAACATAGGTGTAACTGACGAAATGATCAAAGACATGAAATCATCCGGCGTTGAACCTGATATGACGGGGGAGAACAGAAATTCAATTATTATACAATGGTACGTGCAGCAGCTAATAAATAAGAGATTTTAGGAGGAGACTATGATAATAGCTATAGACGGTCCGGCAGGATCGGGAAAATCAAGCACAGCGAAGCTTGTAGGCTCAAAAATGAATTTTTTATATATTGATACAGGAGCCATGTACCGAGCGATGGCACTGAAGGCTTTTCTTTCTGAGGTCGCCTACGATGACAGGGACCGTATCGTCAGTCTTTTATCAGGCACGGAGATAGTTCAGGATATAGATCATAATACAGGGGAGACGAGAACATTTCTCGACGGTAAAGATGTCTCTTTCAATATCAGAACACCCGAAATTTCCAAAGGTGTAACAAGTGTCTGCGAAATTGACGAAGTAAGAACAAAACTTGTCGAACTCCAGAGAAAAATGGGCAGAAAAGGCAATGTCATACTGGACGGGCGCGATATCGGAACTGTCGTTTTCCCAGATGCCGATCTCAAATTCTTTATGGTCGCTGATGTAGATATTCGGGCGCAAAGAAGGCTCAAAGAGCTAAAAGAAAAGGGCATAGAGTCAACATTTGAAGAAGTGAAACAGGATATTGAAAGAAGAGATCAGCGTGACAGTTCAAGGTCGAATTCTCCTCTTAAGCCGGCCGAAGATTCGATCCTTATCGACACAACAAAAATGACGATAGAAGAACAGGCGGAATTCATTATCGGAATGATAAAGGAAAGATTATGAAGATAAAGGTTGTAATAGACAAAAATTCAGGCGTCTGCGGAGGAGTAAAAAGGGCTATCGGAATGATCGAGAAGCAGATCGGCAAACACACTCCCAAAGATATTTATGTGAACGGAGAACTTCTCCATAACAGGCTCGAAATGGAAAGGCTCATGGATTGCGGCCTGAAAGTTGAGGAGGATGTTGAGAGTATCAGGGACAATATTCTTTTCATAAGGACGCACGGGGTAAGCAAGAACATAAAGAAGCTCGCAAGAAAGAATAAAAATATAATTATAGACGCTACCTGTCCTAAAGTATCGAATTCTCAGAAGATAATCGAAGAACATTATGCAGACGGGTATCAGATAATCATCGTGGGTAAGCTTCATCATCCCGAAGTTCAGGGGCTTTTGGGTTACTGCAACAATGAGGGCGTGGTCGTAAGCAGCGAGAGATATCTGAATACGATTGATTTTTCCAGGAAGTCTCTCATGATAGCCCAGACTACGGTATCAACAGAAAAATTCAACGAAATGGTCGATCTGATCTCGCCGCGTATAAAAGATCTCAAGATCGTGAACACTATCTGTCCTTTCGTTGAAAAAAGAGAGAAAGAGCTGATAGAATTCGCGAAAGACCATTCTGTCATAGTCTTTATTGGAGGTACGAACAGTTCAAATACTAAGGTCATGTTCGAAAAATTCAGCAGATATAATAAAAGATCGTATCTTATTGAGAACAAAGATGAAATAGATTTTGAATGGTTCAAAGACGGGGATGTTGTCGGAGTTTCAGGCAGTGCTTCAACTCCGGCATGGCAGATCGAAGAAGTAAAAAATGTGATCGAGGAATACTTCGGCGGGATCATTATAACAGATTATGTTAAAGATGACTTCGACGGTCTTATCAGGCTTTGGACGGACATTCATCTCGGTGGGGCGAGCAGGGGCGATACGCATAAAATAATCAAAAATTCAATTAAAAACGGCGGACAGCTGCTTGTTGTAAAGGATCAGAGTGGCAATATTGTTGGAAGTTCGTGGCTTACAACCGATAAAAGACGAAACTATCTTCATCATTTCGGAATAAGGGAAGAGTACAGAAAAACCGGACTTTCGAAAAGACTCCTTGAAAAAGCGCTGGATTTTTCAAATAAAAGCGGGCTGCAGATAAAGCTCGAAGTCCATAAGGATAACAAAATCGCTATAAAGCTGTATGAAAAATACGGTTTTAAATATCTCGGTGACTATCTTTCATATATAATCAGGACTGTAAATAAGGATTGAACCATTTTTCGTCTTTTATCCTGGTCGTTCTTTCATGACCGGGTATAACGATGGTCTGGACATCAAGCACAGCAAGTTTCTCCCTGACGGATCTGATAAGAGTATCTGTGTCACCTCCGTAGAGGTCTGTCCTTCCTATCGTTCCCGCGAAAAGAGTGTCACCCGAGATCAGGACTCCGTCATGAAGAAAGCAGCACCCGCCGAGAGTATGACCCGGAGTATGGATCACGAGGAACTCCATATTGCCCGCTTTAAGAATATCCCCGTCTTTAAAAGTTCCGTCAGGTTCAATGCTGAAACCTTTACCCGACATGCCTGAATAATTTTTTGAAGGGTCAACTGAGTATTCTTTCTCCAGCTCATGAACCAGAAAAGGTATGCCGAATTCTTTTCTCAGCTCTTCAACCGCTCCGATATGATCATAGTGACAGTGCGTATTAACGATAGAGTGTGGTTCGGCTTTTATTGATCTTATCAGCCCGATTATTTTTCCGGCATCATCTCCGGGATCGAAGATAACAGCTTTCGAGGTTTCGGGGCATTTAGCAACGACACAGTTCACTTCAAGCGGGCCGACTGAAATAATATAGAATTTTTCTTTAACTATCTTCATGTTTTTTCGATCAGGTTATAATTTTCCAGAACTTTTCTGAGCCTTGCAGCTGTTTTTACATCAAGTTCAACAAGGGGTAACCTTACCTGACCCATATCGAATCCCATAAGATTGAGCGCGGTTTTTACGGGAACCGGATTTGTATCAAGAAACATCGCGTGACAAAGATCATTAGTATATTTGGCGAGTGAAAGTCCTTTGGCGAAATCACCTTCAAGCATCGAGTGCACAAGAGAGCTCATCTGTTTGGGTATCACATTTGAACTAACGCTTATGACACCTTTTCCGCGCAGCGCCATTATCGAGTAAGTGAGATCATCCTCTCCCGAAAGAAGAGACATTCTGTGACCGGCGGAGAATATGATCTTCTGGACCTGAGATATAGATCCCGAAGCCTCTTTTAGAGCAATTATATTTTCATGAAGGGAAAGTTTTACGGCAGTCTCAGGAAGCATGTTCACGCCGGTCCTTGAGGGAACATTGTACATTACTAGAGGTATCGGCGACTTGTCCGCTACCGCTGTAAAGTGAGCATAAAGGCCGTCCTGGTTCGGCTTGTTGTAGTACGGTGTAATTACCAGTGCGGCATCCGCTCCGCAGTCTGACGCCATTTTACACAGCTCGATCGTCTTGTCTGTCGAATTGCTTCCGCAACCGGCTATTACCTTCATCCCGAGATCTTTTGATGTCTGACAGACAAAAGTGTAAAGTTCTCTGAATTCATCTTTAGAAAAAGTCGGATTCTCTCCCGTTGTTCCTCCCGGTACAACTCCGTCCGCTCCGTTCTCAGCCTGGAATTTAAGAAATTTTTTCAGGCTTGTATAGTTTATTCCCCCTTCTTTTTTGAAAGGTGTCACGATCGCTGTAAAAAGACCCTGCATGTCATAGCTCCCCTTTTTTTTTGTAAATTAAACAAATAAGAACGGTAAAAACAAGAAAATTCCACAGATTTGTTTGAGATTTTTCCTCAAAAAATAGTCAAAATAATTTTTGCAAATTTGACATGAATGTTATAATTTTACTATTCCCCGAAAAACGAGGAAAAAAAAGGGACGGAATGAAAGAAGTTACGATATATACTGACGGAGCCTGCAGCGGAAACCCCGGAGAAGGGGGATGGGGAGCTGTTATTATGTATAAGGGTACTGAAAAAAAAATATCCGGTTACTCCGCGATGACGACGAACAATATAATGGAAATGACCGCCGTGATCGAGGGGATCAGTGTTCTGAAAGAAAAATGCAGGATCAATATTTTCACTGATTCAAAATACATTGTGGACTCTGTTACAATGTGGCTGCAGAACTGGATCAGGAACGGCTGGATGACATATTCAAAAAAACCGGTTAAAAATCCCGAACTGTGGAAAAAAATAGTCGAACTCTCAAATTTTCACGAGATCAGTTGGAACTGGGTAAAGGGTCACGACGGAAATTCATACAATGAAGAATGCGACAGACTCGCTAGAGAGGAAATCCTAAAACACAAAAAAAGCGCGGTTTTATGAGCGGAAAACTATTGTCCAACCGTAGAAATACAAGAGAAAATCTACTGATGTTCTTTTACAGCAAGGAATTTCAGGACCACGATCTTGCAATAACAAAAGACGATGCCGTTGAATTCTTCAGATCAGTAGAAGATATTAGACAGGACGATAAACTTGAAAATATAAGAGATTCTGTAAAAGAAGTGTTCGATAATGTAAAGATAACAAAGCTTGATCCCGGGGATATTATAGAGTTCAGCGTCCCTTTCGTCAAAGAGAAGATAAGCATGACTTTCGCCCAAATGGATGACGAGAATGTGAAGGACGGGTTTTTTAAGGTCTCGACGGATATAGCTGATAAATACGGGATAGTTGAAGAAGTCAGATCAGAAGGAGGATCTTCAGCTGAAAGTCACGAGAATCTCAAGTTCTTTACATCGTATGTGAACAGTTATTTCAGGAACCTTGATTATGTGGACAGCGAGATAAAAGCAAATCTTGAGAATTGGGATTTCGGCAGAATATCGATCGTTGACAAGATCATACTGAGGATGGGGATAGTGGAACTAGAGTATTTTCCCGAGATACCTCCGAAAGTAACGATAAATGAAGCAATCGAGCTGGGAAAGAAATACAGCACGGAGAAAAGTAATGTTTTTATTAATGGCATTCTCAACAAACTGAAGAACATACTCCGCGCAGATTCAAAGCCTGATGACGGAAATTCATGATAAAACAGAATAAAGGATCCTATGAAGATAGCGATTATTTCAGACATTCATTCTAATCTTGAAGCTCTCGAAACAGTAGTCAGAGAGATCGAGAAGGATAAGATAGACCAGATCTATTGTCTCGGAGATATTGTCGGATACGGGCCGAGCCCGAATGAGTGTATCGACATCGTCAAGTCAGTAACCGATAAAGTCGTTATCGGGAATCACGACAGTGCCGTTATAAATCAGACAGACATGATGCTTTTTAATTCCTACGCCCGAGAATCTACAGAGTGGACAAGAAGGATGATCAAGGACGAGAACTATGAATATCTTCTCAATCTACCTTTGAAGATAAGCGACAAAGATCTTCTTTTCGTGCATTCAACTCCGTTGATACCGGAGGACTGGAGTTATATTCTTACACAGCACAGCGCGGAAAAACATTTTAATTACTTCACGGAAATAGCATGCTTTATCGGTCATTCTCACAGGCCGGAAATGTTCCGATCCATAGACCAGAGGCTGATAGTCAATGTCGGATCGGTGGGTCAGCCGAGGGACGGAAATCCGAAATCATGCTATGTAGTATGGGAAACCGAAACTAACGAATTTGAGCTCAAAAGAAAAGAGTACGACATTAAATCAGTGTATAAAAAGATAGTAAAAGCAGGACTTAATGAATTCCTGGGCGAAAGATTAATGGTCGGCAGATAGGGTTATAAATTAAAAAAAATAAAGACGGGACACAATGTTATCAGCTATACTTAACAGATTATTCGGTACGAAACAGGAAAGAGAATACAAAAGGGTCAAACCTATCGTTGAAGATATAAATGAATGGTATTCAAAATACGGTGAACTTTCAGATGATGATCTTAAAGCAAAGACCTCTGAATTCAAAGAAAGGATCAGAAAAGGTGAAAATGAGCAGGATCTGATCCCTGAAGCTTTCGGTGTGGTAAAAGAAGCCTGCAGAAGGATGGTGGGCAGATCATGGATGATAGACGGCAGAATGCAGGAATGGAACATGATACCCTACGATGTTCAGCTGATAGGCGCTATTATACTTTCCGAAGGCAAGATC
This sequence comes from Candidatus Delongbacteria bacterium, assembly GCA_016938535.1. The sequence continues at coordinate 30,367 of JAFGUL010000120.1, read as the reverse complement.
GCCGAGATGGCGACAGGCGAGGGTAAAACTCTGGTCGCTCTATTTCCTGCATACCTCAATGCTCTGTCAGGTAAAGGCGTTCATATCGTGACTGTGAACGATTATCTTGCAAAGAGAGACAGGGACTGGATGGGTTATGTGCTTGAGTTCCTCGGGATATCAGTAGGTGTAATAACTTCAGATCTCAGGGACCACGAAAAGAGAAAAGAGGAATACAGGAAAGATGTTCTCTACGGAGTCAATCACGAATTCGGATTTGATTATCTTCGCGATAACATGGTCGTTGATGTCGAGGATATGGTTCAGAGAGGCTTCAATTACTGTCTTATTGATGAGGTCGATTCCATTCTGATCGATGATGCGAGAGTACCGCTTATTATTTCCGGAGCTGTTCCGAAAGCGGACAACCAGAGGTTCGATCTTCTCAAACCCAGAGTTTTTGAGCTTGTCAAACATCAGATAAAAATGGTCAATGAATGGCTTTCTCAGGCAGAACCCATACTTGAAAAGGATCCCGAGAACAAAGATGCACTGTTTCTTCTACTGAAAGCTCAAAAAGGCGCGCCTAAGAACAAGAAACTGCAGAAACTTCTGAATCTTCCCGGTGTAAAAACGAATGTTACCAAGCTCGAGAATGAGTATCTTAGGGACAAGAAATTCGATCAGGTCACAGAAGATCTGTATTTTACGATCGAAGAGCGTTCAAATACCGTAGATATTTTCAGAAAAGGACATGAACTTCTTACTGTTAACGACGACGACAAGAACATGTATGTCATCCCCGATCTTGCGACCGAGATTCAGAATATTGAAAAGAAGGATCTCAGTGACCGTGAAAAAGAGGAAATGATAGAGGATCTTCATACTGCTTATTCAGAAAAAAGCGATAAGATACATACGATCAATCAGCTTCTGAGAGCGTATTCTTTATTTGAAAAGGATGTTGAATATGTAGTGCAGGACGGAAGAGTTATAATCGTAGATCAGTCAACCGGAAGGCTTAAGTACGACAGCAGGTTCAGTAACGGGATGCATCAGGCTATAGAGGCTAAAGAAGGAGTTAAGGTCGGAGAGGATACTCAGACCGTCGCCGCTATTACTTATCAGAATTATTTCAGGATGTATAAAAAGCTCAGCGGAATGACCGGTACTGCGATAACGGAAGAGAATGAGTTCTTTGAGATCTACAATCTTGTAGTTTCAGTTATACCGACCAATGTCCCCGTTATAAGAGACGACCAGCAGGATTATATTTACATGACCAAGAAGGAAAAATATAATGCCGTGATAAATGATGTTGTCAAGCTCAGATCAGAAGGACGTCCGGTTCTTTTAGGTACTCCGGATGTTGATGTCAGTCAGGTAATGCATAAACTTCTTGAAATGAGAAAGATCCCGCACAATCTTCTGAACGCGAAGAATCACGCGAGAGAGGCTCAGATCATTATGGATGCAGGTCAGTCAGGCACGATAACGATAGCGACCAACATGGCGGGAAGAGGAACCGACATCAAACTCGGTCCGGGAGTAAAGGAAAAAGGCGGACTCGCGATAATAGGCTGCGAAAGACATGATTCGAGAAGGATAGACAGACAGCTCAGGGGAAGGGCAGGAAGGCAGGGTGATCCCGGTTCATCAAGATTCTATGTTTCACTGGAAGATAACCTTATGAGACTTTTCGGTTCCGAAAGAATATCCGGCATCATGGATAAATTCGGCAGGAATGAGGGAGAGCCGATAGCCCATCCGTGGATCACAAAATCTATTGAGAGAGCTCAGAAAAGAGTAGAAATGCATAATTTCGCAATGAGAAAGCACATCATACAATATGATGATGTAATGAACAGAAAAAGAGATGTGATCTACAGAAGAAGAAGAGCAGCGTTGATAAAAGGTGCGATCAGCGAGGGCAAGGATGTTCCTTTCGCCAGAGAGTACGGAGTAGAACCCGACGAAGGAATGATCAAGGAAGTAAGGGATATTCTTGAAGACTACTTAAGAGACATTATCAATACTGTATGCGGCAATTTCAAATCGAGCGAGAACTGGAACTGGGAACTTTTGAACGAAAGCCTGATGAAGACAATGCTTCTTAGCTACGATCCCGATAAAAAAAGCATTAATAGTCCCGAAGATCTTTTTGATGAACTTTACAAACTTGCGGAAGAAAAGCTCAATTCAAAGAGACATGCAGTAGGCGATAAGTTGATGGATATACTGTCAAAGATCGCAATCGTCAAACTCATTGATATCAACTGGCAGGAACATCTCCGCGAAGACGATGATCTCAGAAGCGGAATATCATTAATGGCCCACGCTCAGAAGGACCCTCTGGTGGAATACAAAAGAAGGTCGTTCGAATCATTCAGAGAAATGATATACAGAATAAATCAGCAGACACTTGAATTTATCTTCAGGGCAAGAATAGAAGTTGAGATCAGTAAAGAGGAAGAAGAGAAAAGGAAAGAGCAGGAAAGGATAAGAAGTTTACGGGCAGCGGCCGGTCAGTCAAGACCGAAACCGGTCAAGAATTTTGTGGAAAAAGTCAAAAGGAACGATCCGTGCCCCTGCGGAAGCGGAAAAAAATATAAGAACTGTCACGGTGCGGAATAATAATTAATATAAATGATCAGGATCAGGCAAATGGCTAAAAATTTAGTAATTCTAGAGTCTCCGGGTAAAGTCAAGGCGGTCAGCAAATACCTCGGTAATTCATATACTGTAATAGCGAGTAACGGACATATTATAGATCTTCCGGCAAAAGAACTTGGTGTTGATGTGGAAAAAGATTTCGCTCCAACATACAGAGTTATAGATAATGCGGGTCAGGCCAGCAAGATACTTAAGAAGATCGAATCCCTTGCTAAAGTCAGCGATAAAGTACTGATCGCAACCGACCCCGACCGAGAGGGGGAAGCGATAGGATGGCACATAGCCAACAGTATTTCAGGTGACCCCAAAAGAATAACAAGAGTGATTTTTAACGAGATAACAAAAAAAGGCGTGGATGCAGGTCTTAAGAATGAGGGTAAAATCGATAAGAACCTGGTTGATGCCCAGCAGGCCAGAAGAATAATGGACAGGCTTGTAGGTTATAAGATCAGTCCCTTTTTATGGAAAGCGATATCCAACGGTCTCAGTGCGGGAAGAGTTCAGTCTGTCGCATTAAGAATTATCTGTGAAAGGGATGCGGAAGTAAACGGATTCAATCCCGAAGAATACTGGAGTGTAAAGGCTGATTTCAGTACTGCAAAGGAGCAGTTCACGGCGGAACTGGTTAAAGTCAGTGATGAGGATTTTAAACTGTCTTCGCAAAAAGAAACTGAAGAGCTGCTGAAAGAAATAAAGAAAACAAAATATTCCGTTTCGAACATCAGCAAGACAAAGATCAAGAAATCACCTATGCCTCCATTTATAACTTCAACACTTCTTCAGTCAAGCGTTACGAAGCTCGGATTTTCATCAAAGAAAACGATGCAGATCGCCCAGCAGCTATATGAAGGTGTCGAACTTGGCAGCAAGGGTGTGACAGGTCTTATAACATACATGAGAACAGACTCGACGAGAGTTTCAACCGAAGCCGTTGATGAAGTCAGAAATTACATCAGTAAAAAATTCGGTGTTGATTATGTAGCCACAAGCGCAAGGAAATTCAAATCGAAGAAGAACAGTCAGGATGCTCATGAAGCCATCAGGCCCACAGACATAAATCTCGATCCGAAAAAACTTCAGTCAATGCTTACTAAAGAGCAGTATAAACTATACAAGCTTATCTGGACAAGATTCACTGCTACGCAGATGAAAGAAGCGGTTTACGAGCAGACGGTCACTGATGTTTCAGGAGGTAAATTCAAATTCAGGATATCCGGCAGAAGAAATCTTTTCATGGGTTTTCAGCAGGTTTTTATGGACACCGACATTTCCATAGACAACGGCGATGCTGAGAATGATATGAATATACCGAAAAAGATAGATGTGGGAATGGTTGTAAACCTGAATGACACAGAATCCGAACAGCATTTCACCAAACCTCCCGCAAGATTCAACGAGGCTTCGCTTACAAAAGAACTCGAGGAGCAGGACATAGGCAGACCGTCAACTTATGCGACAATAATTGACAGGCTAATATATCAGAAATACATCGAGAAAAAAGAGAAAAAGCTCATTTCCACAGAGCTCGGAAATCTGGTTAACAGGATACTTGTCGAGAATTTTGAAGAAATATTTAACATCAAGTTCACAAAGAAAATGGAATCCAGTCTCGACAGGATTGAATACGGCGAAGTTGACATGCTTGAAATACTCAACAAGTTCTATAAACCCTTTGAGAAAACTCTGGAATCCGTAAAGAAAAAAACCACAGATATCAAGAAAAAAACAGAAGAACCTCTCGGAAAGAAATGTCCCAAGTGCGGCAAAGGTTCTCTTATTTACAAATGGGGCAAGAACGGCAAGTTCATCGCATGTGACAATTTTCCGACATGTAAATTTACAGCTTCTCTTGAAACAGCAGATAGCGGAGATAAAAACAGCGTAACCGAACCTGCTAAAGATCTCGGAGAATGTCCGAAGTGCGGTAAAGGTAAACTAGTTGAAAGAAAAAGCCGGACCGGAAAAACTTTTATTGCCTGCGATCAGTACCCGAAATGCAAATATATCCAGAATGACAGAGTTTCGGTAAAGTGTCCGGAGCCCGACTGTGACGGTTTTATCAAAGATAAACCGACAAGAAAGGGAAAAAGATTTTACGGCTGTTCAAATTTTCCGAAATGTAATTATGCATCATGGAACAAGCCTGTAGAGATGAAATGTGAAACATGCGGTTACGGAATACTGGAGGAAAAGCCGGTTTCCGGAAACAAAACTCCCGTACTGGTATGTCCTAAATGCAAGACCGAGTTCAGCAGCAAATAAATATTTAACTTTTTTGTTGTATTCGGTATAATAATGTTGCATATTTAGATGTATAACTTGAAGAAACCATCGGACGGAGAAAAAAATCGGAGCAAAGAACAAAATAATTTGCTTGACAAAAAACGGTGAAATGCTTTATATTCAGGTTAGTTGTGTCAAACATAATAATGTAGGTTGATTTATGCGTAAAATTGCAGTATTGTCACAAAAGGGTGGTACAGGAAAGACGACCACTTCAATAAATCTGGCCCACGGTCTCGCATTAATGGGCAGGAGCGTACTTCTGGTTGACAGTGATCCGCAGAATACAGTTGCGATCGTTTTTAATGTGAACCCCGAAAAGACACTCTGCGATCTTATTCTTAAAAGAAGAGCATCGATCGTTAAGGTCAGAGAGAAGCTTCATATCATCTCTTCGGGGGGTAAAGAGCTTGTAGATACAGAGGCCAAACTGATGAAGAAGTTCGGCAAAGAGTACAAGCTGAAGAAAAATCTGTCTCATCTTGACGGAGTCGATTATGTAATAGTTGACTGTGCGCCCTCGATAAACCTCATTAATGTTAATGTACTCACATACTGCGACGAGGTTATAATTCCTGTTTCTATGGATTTCCTTTCGCAGATCGGTGCCAATCAGATTTTGGGAATGATCGACAGCGTCAGGAAATCGTACAACAAAAATCTTGACATTCTCGGTGTGCTTGCTGTGTACTATAATGAAAAGAGAAGGATATCTTTAGACACTATCGCAATTCTTAAAGACTACTTCAAAGAAAAACTCTTCAGTACATATATAAGGGAAGATGTCAATTTGAAAGAAGCTCCGAGTTTCATGAAAACAATATTCGAATACGCTCCGGATTCATGGGGTGCTCAGGATTATTTCAAACTTGCAAATGAAGTTGACAGCAAATAAAAATTAAGTATCAGGAATAAGCTGAAATGACCGAAGATTCAAAGAAAGAATCGAAAAGTATTGGAAGAAATATTTTCGCCGAGAGCAAAAGCGGAGGGCTTTTTAAAGACAGCGACAAGAATGTGCCTGCCAGCCCGAAATCCGATGAGCCCAAACCGAAAAGTATAGGCAGAAATATATTCTCGGAGGTTCCTCAGTCTCCCAGTCCGAAAATTTCCGCAAAAGATGATGATCTCAAAATAATCGAAAAATCAACTTCTGATTTCAGAGATACAAAAGTCACAAAAAGCCCGGGTTCAGTTCAGGGAAAAATAAATGCGATTCACATTTCAAACGAAGTTGTATGTTTTGCTCAGACGGTTTATGACGGTATGAAATACAAACTTACAAATCTTCAGGTTGCTCCTATAGAACTGCCGCCAATCACCGAAGAAAATGTGCTTAAGGACAAAGAAGATAAGAATGCGTTAATAAACAAACTCAAGCTGGAAGCGATAGAGAAAGTATTTTCAAGAGCGGGTGTTTCAAAGAACGATCCTCACATTGTTTGTTCGTTGAACGGTCCCAAGATCATACTGAAACAGATATATGTTAAAGATACTCCGGTTGAGAATATTGAAGCGGAATTACCCACTCTAGTAAAATCTCCGTTCAATCAGATCATGAGCAGATATGAGTACGAGATAATAAATTCAGACGGGATGAATCACAATATTCTGGTATGCATAGCGGACAGCACTGTATTTTTTGAAACTCAGGGAATAATGGCGAACGCAGGTATAGAATGTAAGATCATGGATATAGATAAGATGGCTCTGGTTAATTTATACAACGAATCGGTAAGGCCACCCGATGGAACTGTATCTTGTATCATAGATATAGGTTACGATTATTCGCATATAATTATTGTTCCCAACGGAAAGGAAGAGCTCTACATAAGAAATATTGATTTCACTTACAACGCTTTCAGGAGAACCCTTCAGAAAAACAGGGATATTACTCTGGCCGAGACGGAAGAGATGATAAGGACCCGTAATTTCTACGATTATATTACGAGTGCATTTGAAGCGGAAACAACTGAAAACCTCAATCAGCATTTTTCCGTAAAACAATATATCAGAATGCAGTTCATCAGGGAACTTACTAAAACATTCCAGTATTATTCTCAGCAGAATATGAACAAGATACCTTCCAGGATATATATAACCGGAAAAGCTCTTGAAATGAACAAATTCGCCCAGTTCGTTAACAAAAACACTGATATACCGTGCGAGAAACTTGATGTTACGGGATTTTTCAGCGGTGATGTTTCAGTGACCGAACAGGCAAAAGAAAAGGAAAGCGATGCTTACATAGCTATCGGATTAGCTTTGAGATATGAATAACTAAACGGAGATATCTTCGCTGATATGTATAAATTTAATTTTCTCGCTAAAATAAACAAAGAAAAGCTTGAGCAGAAAAAGAGGGACAGACTTGTAAGCCTCGTATTCTTTTCTTCTCTTATCTGCGTCTCCATTCTTTTAATATTCATGTACATGAATTCTCTGATAATAAGCTCTGATTACAAGAGTTTTTCCGAACAGAAGGCCGGTATAGAGCAAAAAGCAGGGGAATTCAGAAAAAATGATTTTTTTACTTACCGTAATATCCAGAATGTTTATAATGTTGTAACAAAAAGAAAAAAAATATCTGCAGTTCTGGATGTTATTGAATCTTCGCTGGACTCAACAATTGTCGTCACGAATTTCAATCTCAGTGAAAATATACTCCAGACTGTTTTTGTTGCAAAAATTACAGGAAGCCGTTCGCAGCTGATGACTATTTCAAATAATCTAAAAGACCGGATCAGCACGAACCTTGAAAAACTGGGGTATATAGATGAAAAGAAACCTGTAAGTCTGGCCAGGTTTCCGGATATAAAAAGTGAAGTGAACGGACTTCAGTACTGGGAATTTAAAATTGATATTGAAATGAAAACAGATGTAAAAGAGATCCCTGCTGAAGAAGCCGATAACGAAGATGCCCCGACTGAATTAAACACCTAAAATTTGAAGGCCGACAGATGAAGAAAGAATTTATATATATTGCAGTGATAGCGGTTTTAACCATCGCCGGAATTGTTTATAAATCAATGTTTCTTTCCGGAACAATTGAAGACAGCAGAAAGGAATTGGAAGAGATAACTGAATTAAGTGCCAAATTCCACAGGGACAGCCTTGTGCAGGAAAACCTTAAAAAATCCAGAAAATTATACGAGGTAAACAAGAGAGACGGCAGAAATTATGCTGAAGTAATTACTGATCTTCTGAATGTTACCGAGAACCTTCTTAAAGACGCAGGCATAAATTATCAGGGAAATGATATCAAGCCCGACAACGACGAAGTAAAGGTGCCGAAGGACGGTAAAACATCTTTTTTTATCAATTTGAACTTCACAGCTGATTACGAAAAGATTAAAAAGCTTATCAGTATGATCGAAAAGAATGAACTCATAATAAACATAGCCACTCTCGAAATAGCAAGAACACGGATACCGCCCTCAGAAAAAACTAAAAAAATACTCGATGACAGAGGCCTTGAATTTGATGAGTTTAACGCACCTTCAGAGACAAAAGCCTGGATGAGAATAGAATTTGTGAAATTTTTATAGAAGACGGAAGTATATGAAAAACTTTTCAAAAGAACAATTGGCAGTATTTATAATTTCGTTTGCAGCGATACTGATTCTGGTTTTTCAGGTAATATCGATTGATGCATCTACCTCTTCGGACGACCTGAAAACCAGGTATAAGTCCAGTGTTGACAGCGTTAATACGGCAGAAAAACTGATTTCATATATCGCAAAGGATGATTACACCTATAAAAAAGATGTAATGAATTATAAAATCACAGAGGTTAAAGCTAAAGAAGTTGAAAAGGTTGTGGAAGACTCAAAACCAGCATATACTACAAAATGGGTAAACACTAATGATGTTGAACTGTTCGGAAAAGATGTGATCTCTTATTCATTTTACTTTAATGGCAAAGCCAGATTCACAATTAACGGAAAAACCCAGGAGATTAAAGTCGGTGATGAGATTAAAGTCGGAAAGAAAGTTCAGCAGGAGATAATCTCGGAAACAGGAACAGCTACAGGAAACAGGCGTACTTCAGGCGACTATACGGGAAAGGTTCTCTCTATAGGAGAAAGATCAGTGTATGTTGATACCGGCATTAAAGATAAGGTTGTCAGGTACAGACAGGGAGTTGATGCAATACTTTTTGCAAGAAATCTTATGCAGGATCCTAATGAGGAGGATAAAGAAACATCCGGTACTGATACAGGCGGGGATACTCCTACAAGAAGACCCGGCAGAGGCGGAAGATAATGTTTAATAATTCAAATTAGTATAAAAAAAACGGGAGGAAGAATAGATGAAGAGATTTATGGTTCTAATTCTGGCGATCGCAGCGGGCTCTGTAATTTTCGCACAGCAGGTTCTCTATGATACTACGTCAGACAATTTCAGAACGCCGATTTCTTTAACGGCGCTCGATCAGTCAGTTGCTCAGGTTCTTGACGCTCTGGCGGAAAGAGCAGGAGTTAACCTGGTTCAAAGTGAGGAAACTATAGGAAAAAAAGTTACACTGACGCTCAACGATATCCCTATTAAGGACGCACTTGACCTTGTTATCAGAGCTACTGATCTTAGCTATCAGATAATCGACAACTCGATTATTGTCGCTACTGAGGCCAAAGTAAACAGGGAGATCGGTCTTACGACTTCTGTGTTCGACCTTCAGTATGCAGATGCAAGAGTTGTTAAAGGAATGCTTGCGGATGTGTCAAAAATGGTTCAGGTAGATGAACTCGGTAACAGACTTATTTATCAGGCCAGCCCTAAAGTTGCCAGCGAGATCCAGAAAATTCTTGTCAGGATCGACAGACCGCTTCAGCAGGTTCTTTTCAAAGCAAGGATCAAAGAGGTCGGGAACGACAGACAGGAAAGGTACGGTATTGAATGGGAAAAAATAAGTAATTATTCCACAAGGATAAGAGAAGGTGCCTACCAGGACTGGGGTAAATGGGAATATGACGAAGCGGATGGATATACTTTTGAGTATGACGCAATGGATTATCCTGTAAGAAATTTAAGCGGGGACTATTCAGGTGATTATTATCCGTTCAGAATAAATCCGAGACTGGGTCATGAAACAACCAGCGGATTTAACGATGTATGGCACAGGATCATAAGTCAGGAATATATGCTCAGCGTTGATTTCAAGAACAGGGACAATGACGCTATTGTTCTAGCTGAACCGGAAATAGCAACCCTGAATAATAAATCTGCGTTTGTTCATATCGGCGATATAATTCCTTATACTATCACGACTGTTCAGCAGGGAACAACTGCTCAGAGCGTTCAGAAGGAAGAAGTGGGTGTAAAACTAAGAGTGCAGCCTATCATCAATGAAGAGAACGATATAACCGTAAAACTTGAGGCTGAAGTATCTTCGATTTTCGGATGGGTCGGTCCAAATTCAGAAATACCGTGGGTCAAAGTCCGTAGAGCGGATACAACAGTAAGGGTAAGAGACGGTCAGACTATCAGGATCGGCGGAATGCTTCTCGAAGATGAAACCTATACAATTAACAAACTGCCTTTACTGGGCGACATTCCTTATATCGGATATCTTTTCCAGCATCAGGTTAAAACTAAAAAATCGACTAACCTCGTTATCGAAGTCACTCCTTATATCATGATCGACGGAGAGGTTATTCTTGATGAAGACGAATTCTTCGGATTCTAAATGAAATACTCTTGTAACATAAAGAAAAAAAGCAGATCATTTCTGCTTTTTTTCTTTTTAATATTCAGCGGCTGCTCTACCGCATCAAGATTCGAACTTTTTTATTCCGGGAATTTAAACGGGATAATAGAAGACTGCCGCTGCCCGAGATCTTCCCAGGGTTCAATACTTAATCACTATACTTTCTACAAAGACAGTATTCAGAACAGAACTGATGCAGGATATTTGTCAACAGGTAATATTTACGCCTATAGCCGAAGCGACAGGGAAAATCTTTTAATAGGAGAGATCATATCAGAACTTGGTATTGATTACATCGTTCCGGGCAGAAATGATTTTAGTTTTATCGGTCAAATGGACGGAATTGAGACGATATCATACAATCTTTCAGGTGCTCGTGAATATATTTTTATTGAAGCGGGGAACATCAAGATCGCGCTCACAGGAATGATAGATCAAAGCTACAGTAAATATTCTAACGCAGATGTGATACTGGACAAAAATCTGACCGATCTTACGGTTTTTATAAAGCAACTGAAAGCAGAAGCTGATATAGTGATCTTTGTCTCGAATATCGGATCGGACACTGAAAAGGATATCTTCAACAGAATAACTGAAATTGATGTGATGATCTCCAATACGAATGAAAAGAATGAGGAATTCAGGTTCGGAGACAGGCTGTATGCAAGCCCCGGCATGTTCGGAGAATATTTCGGCAAACTTGTTATCACAGGACAGGACAGAGATCTCAAATTGCGCAATTCATTTACGAAGCTGACCTTTGAAAAATTCAAAGACGATCCCGTTCTCAAAGAAAAAACCGACAGCTTAAAATTAAAGCACGGTATCAAAGAAAAATTTCGTGAAGAGCCTGACGGTGGTCTTTAAAAAAATCACATAAAAAAAAGCTAAATATTGTTTGTTTTTTTTACTTAAGTTGTTTATTTTCCAAGTGCTAAAATATAACTAAAAAGCTGGAGTAATTATGGCTGAAAAACTGATTTTCGAAATATCAAAAGAAGGTAAAAGATCCTTCACAATGCCGTGCTGGGAAGAGGGATGCGGAACGGATTTAGATCAAAAATATCTGAGGAAAGATCCCATCGGACTTGCACAGGTAAGCGAACCTGAGATCGTCAGGCATTATGTGAATATGTCAACTCACAATCATCATGTGGACAAGGGATTTTATCCTCTCGGAAGCTGTACTATGAAATATAATCCCAAAATAAATGAAAAACTCGCATCGCTGGAAGGTTTTTCAGAAATACATCCTTATCAGCCTGAAGAAACAATTCAGGGAGTTTTGAAGATATATCATGATCTTGCGGACATGCTCTGCAGAATATCGGGTTTCGACAAAGTGTCTCTGCAGCCAGTGGCCGGGGCGCACGGAGAATGGACAGGTCTGAAAGTAATAAGAGCCTATCACGAGTCTATGGGGAATCCGAGAAAAAAGATAATTATTCCCGATACTGCTCACGGAACCAACCCGGCTTCAATTATAATGGCCGGTTATGAAGTCGTTGAACTGAAATCCAATCCGGAAGGTCTTGTTGATATTGAAGAACTCAGAGAAAAATTCGACGAAGAAACAGCAGCGTTTATGATAACCAATCCCAATACGCTGGGACTTTTCGAGAAGAATGTAAAGCAGATCGCGGAAATAGTTCATTCAAAGGGCGGACTTCTATATATGGACGGAGCGAATTTCAACGCACTGCTCGGAATAGTAAGACCTGCCGATCTCGGATTCGATGTTATGCACTATAACCTGCACAAGACCTTCTCGACGCCGCACGGCGGCGGCGGACCGGGAGCGGGGCCTATCGGCGTTGTTAAAAAACTTGAAAAGTTTTTGCCGGTTCCTGATGTGGCTGAAAAGGATGGCAGATATTATCTGGATTACGATATGCCCGAAAGCATCGGTAAGGTACACTCGTTCTACGGGAATTTTCTAGTGCTTGTCAGGGCTTATGTTTATATGAAAATACTCGGTTCTGACGGTCTGCACAATGTTTCCGAAAACGCGATCATTAATGCAAATTATGTCAAGAAGATGCTCGAGGACACTTTTGATCTTCCGTACAAACAGAACTGTATGCATGAAGTAGTTTTCAGCGGCGAGAATCTGGCTCAGTTCGGCATAAAAACATTAGATGCGGCAAAGAGACTTCTTGATTTCGGGATCCATGCACCCACGATATATTTCCCGCTGCTTGTTCATGAAGCAATGATGATAGAGCCTACCGAGACTGAGAGTAAAGAAACTCTTGATATATTCATTTCTGTAATGAAGAAGATCGCGGACGAGGCAAAAACGAACCCTGAACTTCTGAAGAATGCGCCTACTAAGACTCCTGTCCGAAGGCTTGACGAAGTGCTTGCAGCCAAAAATCTGGATGTCAGGTACGAACCTAAAACTGATGAATGATTATTTAAAAGAATTAAAACTTACAGATTTTGTAGTATTCGATCTCGAAACGACAGGCACTGATCCATATATCGACAGGATAATTGAGATCGCGGCTGTCAGGTACAGGAACGGTAAGGTTGCCTCAAAATTCGTCCATCTCATTGACCCTGAAACAGAGATCAGCGAGAACATATCGATCCTCACAGGCATTACCAATGACGATGTAAAAGGTAAACCTAAAATAGAAGATATTCTTCCTGAATTTATAAGATTTACCGGTGATTCGCCTCTTGTCGGTCACAATATAAACTTCGATCTAAGCTTTCTGAATGTAAATCTTCAGTCTCAGGACAGTATTCTCATGCTCGGGTCGCCATCCTTTTACGATACACTCCTTTTAAGCCAGATATTTTTCCCCGTCGAAGTCTCAAATCACCGACTTTCCAGCCTGACGGAATATTTCGGTTTTAAGTCGGACAATCTGCACAGGGCATACAACGATTGCGAAGCCACGGGGTATCTTTTTCTGAAAATAATCAAAAAGGCTGTTGCGGCAAATGAAGGTACAGTAAGAAAACTTGTTGAAGTGTCGGGAAAGTCCGAGCTTATCTATATTAAGGACTTTCTTAATAATCTGGGAAATTATTTCTTAAGAACTTCATTCGGCAGAAAGATAAAGGATAAGCCTGCACCTTTCAATCTGACCAATATTCTGACAAGGGATTCCGAACCTGATGATGATGAGCTGTTTGAATTGTCAAAAGAGGATCTGTCCGAGAAGATATTCGGTCACGGCGGTGCGTTTGAAAAAAATATACCCACCTACGAATACAGGGAAGAACAGCTTCTTATGGCACAAAAATGCTCGGAAGTGTTAAAGGACGACAGGATCCTTGTCTGCGAAGCAGGCACCGGTGTGGGTAAATCGTTCGCATACCTTGTCCCTTCAATAGTTTTTTCTCTGCTTAACAAAGAGAGAGTGATCGTTTCAACGAACACCAAAAACCTTCAGGAGCAGATATTTTTTAAAGACCTACCCGTTCTCCATGATCTCTTCAGATCTTCATTTAAGGCTGTTCTTCTTAAGGGAAGGAATAATTATATCTGTAAGAACAGGTTTGAGAGATTCCTTAATCATCCCGAAGATAATTTATCTGATGAAGAATACGAAAAATTCATGCCTCTTATATACTGGGCAGACAGGACGGTGACAGGCGACATCGAAGAGAATAACGGTTTCAAAATGGGTTTTTCACGGTTCTTGTGGAATAAATTAAGATCGGACAAGGGATTCTGCTCAGGTAAAAAATGCCCGAAATACAACAGCTGCTATTTACAGAATGTAAGGAAAAATGCTTTTAAGTCAGACCTTGTTATCATTAACCATTCGCTTCTTTTTTCCGACATGGCCTCAGAAAATGCGGTGCTTGGATCTTATGCCCATCTGGTGATTGACGAGGCACACAATGTTGAGAATTCAGCTACGAAATATCTCGGATTTGAATTCAATTATTTCATAATGAAGAACCTTCTCAACAGGGTCAACTACAATAACAGGCAGGGCATCAACATCAGGATCGAAAGAATGCTGACTTATCTGAGCACGGACAAAGACACGGTCATGCTCTTAAACGAACAGCTTCTCGAAAAAGCCAAAAGCACGCATGATCAGGCTAAAAGAATATTTGATCTCGCAAGCGATTCCGTTCTCTCAAAATATGCATCTGAATCGCAGTTTATTAATATTAAGAACAGGTATCATGACATATCCGAAGTTCTATCGTTCGAAAATGATAATAATTCTCTGAAATTTTTATTCGAAGATCTTCTGTCCATTCTGAGAAGGCTGGACACGATATTCAATGTGGAAGCCGAGAAAAATCATGAAATGGATGATATTTCGGCCGAGATAAAATCAGTTCTTACTCAGGCTGAGGAAGCCGCCGAATCCTACGGATTTTTCCTCAATTCAAAAAGAGACAATTTCGTTTTCTGGTACGAAGTTACGGCATCTCCGGGAAAAGAGAACATATATCTTTACGCGGCACCTTTAAATGTTTCCGAACTTTTAAAAAGCGATCTTTACGATAACATGAAGAGTATCATCTTCACAAGCGCGACACTGACGATCGAATCCCGATTCAAGTATATGCTCAAGAAACTGGGACTTGACGAATACGGTGAAGACAGGATAGAAACGCTTATGCTGGGAACCCCTTTCGACTTAAGATCTCAGCTCAAGATCGTTGCACCGAGCTTTATCGCTTCACCCAAGAACGCCGTCGTTTACGAAAGAGACATAGCTGAAGTTCTAAAACACCTCTGTGAAGATCATGACAACGGTACGCTTGTTCTTTTCACCAGCTACTATCAGATGAATAATATTTTCAACAGCATAAAATCGCATTTCGTAAAAAAAGACAGAATTGTCGCCGTTCAGAATAAAGACACGAGCAGAACAAATCTGATAAAACAGTTCAGGTCCGTCAGAAATTCATTCCTTTTGGGCACGGACAGTTTCTGGGAAGGCATAGATGTGCCGGGCGATGCGCTTCATACTCTAATTATCAGTAAACTGCCTTTTGCGGTGCCGACAGAACCGGTTATCCAGGCAAGAACAGAGGAGCTTGAAAAGAACGGGATAGATTCATTCATGGGATATTCTGTACCTGAGACCATACTCAAGCTCAAGCAGGGAATAGGCAGGCTTATCAGGCACAGGAACGACAGGGGCATCATACTCATTCTCGACAGCAGGGTGGTCAACACGAGATACGGACGCGCTTTTTTGAATTCGCTACCTGTTGAGCCGGAGATCCCGAGATCTTATGCTGATTTGACAAGATTATTATTGAATTAAACTGATTATTTGTTTATCATTCTCTGTGAGTTAAAAAAGAACCGGAAATAAAATGTTCTACTACCTTTCATTTTTATCAAGAGATTACCCCGCGCTGTCATTTTTCAGGCTGTTCAATTCGATCTCTTTCCGTTCTATCGGAGCTATGATAACCGCGCTTTTCGTTTCACTCGTTTTCGGGAATATGATCATAAAATGGCTGTACAGAAAAGGCATCAGGGATGTGGTCAGAGAATACGGTGAGATCGGAGTCAGCGACAAAAAAGGAACGCCTGTGATGGGCGGGCTGATACTGATCCTTTCTCTAATTGTATCCATACTTTTATGGAGCGATCTCACATCTGTCTTTTCACTGGTCCCGCTGGCTGCAATAATCTGGTACGGTCTGATAGGCGCAAAGGACGATATAGACAAAATAAAGCATAAGAACAGCGACAAGGGCATGTCTCAGATGACAAAGATCGTTCTGCAGGCTCTTTTCGCCGGCGGACTGGCATGGATACTTACGAACAGCAGTTATACACCCTTTCCCGAAGGTATAGTATCTAGAATAACGGTCCCGTTCCTCAAGGGGAATTTTTCCGTGGATCTCGGCGGTTTCTATATAGTGTTCGTTATAATAACCATGCTTTCGATATCGAATGCGGTAAATTTCGCTGACGGACTTGACGGGCTGGTAACAGTTCCTTCGATAGTCACAGGCGGTGTTTACGGCCTTTTCGCGTACCTGATCGGAAATGCGGTCTATTCAAAATACCTTCTTTTGAACTTCGTTCCCGGGACGGGAGAGCTCACGATCATAATGGCCGCGCTTTTTGGTGCCGGGCTGGGATTTTTGTGGTACAACTGTTATCCGGCGACCGTGTTCATGGGCGATACAGGCTCAATGGCTATCGGCGGACTTCTTGGAGTAACCGTGCTTCTTGTAAAGCAGGAACTTCTTTTTGTGATAGCCGGAGGCATATTCGTGGCCGAGGCGTTCTCAGTGCTCATTCAGGAAAAAATAGGCATAAAATGGCTGGGAAGAAGAATATTTTTCAGAGCACCCATACACCACACTTTCCAGTTCAGGGGAATGTCGGAGCCCAAAATTGTTCAGAGATTCTGGATAGTGAGCATCATACTCGCGCTCGTAAGCATAGCCTCTATCAAGATCAGATGATCTCTATCAGCCAGTAAACCAGAGGCATCGTAAATACACTCAATACAGTTGTTAAGAAGAAATTCTTTGCCGCAAGATCCGCGTCTGAATTAAAATTACCGGCCATTATGACTATCGTGGCCATGCACGGCATGGCTGTCTGAAGAACGGTCACGGCTTTCGCAGTAGTGTCCATAGTTAATCCTGTCAGGCTTAGAATAACATCTATCAGAAATATCAGAACAGCGGGAACCAGTATCATTTTCGTGAGTGTCAGAACATAGATAGATGATTCCTTTAAGGTGCCTTTTATGCTTATACTGCTTAAAGTTATTCCGATATATATCATTGAAAGATAAAGTGTAGTACTTCCAAGCCCGGTCATCGTTTTATCAGGAATGTAGGGGAGCCTGATCCGGAAAATGAAAGCTGTAATGCCCAGTACGAATGCGAAAGTATTCGGATTGATCAGATGCATAAGACTTCGTCCGAGGCTGACGCTTTTGCCTTTATTGAATATTATAATGCCGATAGTCCAGAGAACTGATTCTAATGCGATATGATAAATTACCGCGTAGAAAAGACCTTTGCCTCCGGGAAAAAGCGAATCTATCAGAGGGTAGCCGAGAAAAGCGATATTGCCGAAAGTAGTATGAAGCTGATGTACGGTATATGTGCCTCCCTTGAGCCTGAGAAGTTTTCCGGTCAGTGTGCCTGCGGCAAGAAGTAAGAACATTGAAACATAAGCGAAAATCAGAACGAAAGCTGAGCTTTTAATTACTTCAAGTGAAAATTCGATCTTTGAAAGTGAAGTGAATATCATCAGAGGAAGAGTGATCTTCATAACAAGCTTGTTCAGTCCGAGATGAAACCCGTCAGGGAACATTCTGAATTTCTGTGCCGCATAACCTGTCAGTGCGAGGAGTGTCAGTATCGATATCTGCTGAAAAATTATCTGATTGTGCATTTTTTATCTACTCCCATATCTTTACTTGGAACATACCTTCCGAGTCCGCCTGTCCGCGGTACATGCCTTTCGAATTGAAAGGGCAGACAGTGTTCCCTTCTTTATCAACAGCTATTATTCCGCCTGTATCAGGTTTTAATGTACCGAAGACGAATTTCTCCGCCGCTTCTTTTAAGCTTAAACCTGAATATTTCATCAGCGCGTGGATCTCATGACCCGCAACCGTACGCATGAATTCCTCGCCTGTTCCGGTGCACGAAACCGCGCAGGTCGAGTTATCGGCAAAAGTGCCCGAACCTATTATCGGAGTGTCACCTATCCGGCCGTATTTCTTGTTCGTCATGCCACCGGTTGAAGTGGCCGCCGCAAGATCCCCGTAAATGTCTCTCGCTACTGCTCCAACTGTACCCTTAGCAGAATCTGTCAGGTCTGATGAGTGGTCAAGAGCTGTAATGCCGGCTTTACTGACTTTCTCCCACTGGTCATATCTTTTCTGCGTAAAGAAGTAAGAGTTACGCACGAATTTCACACCGTGCTCTTTTGCGAACTGCTCGGCTCCCATACCGCACAGCAGAATGTGACCGCTCTTCTCCATGACCAGCCTTGCCAGGCTTACAGGGTTCTTTATCCGTGTCACGCAGGTAACCGCTCCGCAGCTTCTGTCCCTTCCATCCATCACCGCAGCGTCAAGCTCGTTCTTGCCCTCACTGTTGAAAACCGCACCAATTCCAGCGTTGAAAAGAGGACATTCCTCAAATTTATTCACAACAAGTTCCGCAGTATCCAATGCAGTCCGTCCCGAGCGGAGAAGGCCGTTCCCGTACTTCAGAATTTCATTTAGAGCTTCAAGGTATATAGTTTTATCTTTATCCGGTACATTCTTCGGAATAGCCCCCGCACCGCCGTGTATCGCTATCGAATATGTTTTCATCTCCTTCTCCGAAATTTTACATGGAATATAATCAATTTATCAGTAAATCTGAATAAAAATCATAACAGTTTGACTTTGTTTTGCGAAAATAGTAAATTACGGTCACATTCACTAATCAGGGAGACATATAATGGCCGCCGAAAAATACACCATCGAGAGAGTTCTTGCCGCTTTAACCGAACTTACAGGCAGGGGTCATATCATTAAAGAGAATTTTATAAGGGACTGCGGCATAAGCGAAAGGACATTCACACGCTTCATAGCAGATCTCAAGATTTATCTTTCCGTAAAATACGACAGGGAGAACGACTGGTACACGATCGACAGAACAAAAAAGGAAGCAAGGACAGAAATGCTTGATCATTACAAAAAACTGATGATAAAGGACGATTTTCTCTTCTTTTACGCTTTTGTCAGAAGTATGATAAACAGCAAGTATTTTTTTCCTCCGTACGGAACAGAAAGGTTAACTTCATCAGAACCGAGAGATTACGCCAAGGTGCTCCAGATACTTGAAGAACTTACCGATCACAGACAGAGAAAACTTTACAAAAAGATAGATTACTATGTTTCGGGACACTATCATCTCGGCAACAGACCCCATTATAAGGAAGTATGCGAAAAGATCATTTCGAGCATGGAGACCGAGAACCTTCTCGAGTACAGATATTTCAGGAATACGGTCAAAGTTCAGCCTTTGAAGCTCGTTTACTATAACGGCAAATGGTATCTCGCGGCACTTTACCACGGGTCCGATAAAAAACGCGGAGACAGTTACAATACAGTAAGAATATACAAAGTTGCGCATATCAAAAATTCCAGGCTGCTGAAAGGCGAATATTTTACCTCTGATGTGCCCGATTACAGCTTTACCGAAAGCTTCGGGATCTATATGGACGAGGACATAAAAAGAGCAGTTATCAACATTTACGGAACAGCTGCGGACGATGCTACCGAACTCGTCTGGCACCAGAAGCAGTTCACCACAGTAGAAAAGGACTCTAAGGGCAGGAAGTATGTTCAGATCAGAATAGACTATCCCGAAAACGGAAGCGTCGAGCTCATATCAAGAGCACTCTCCTTCGGCACCAGCGCGGAGATCGTTTCGCCTCCCGCACTCAGAAAGCAGTGGCAGGACAAGATACGGGAGATGGCGGAGAAGTTCGGGGAGTAGCAAAAACTTGCTTTTGCGGAGAATAAGCGGTATATTTACCGCAAATAATGCGGAGAATAATTCGTGAAGTTCATATATGAAAATACCAACTGGCCGGAATTTGAATGGGACAGTTCGCGTATCCTTAATTTACTCAGTTCGGTCAGGAACAAGCAGGGGATACTTAAAGGTAAAACGGCCTCGATCGGTCTGGATCTTCAGAATGAAGCTTTGATAGAGAATCTCTCAAACGATATAATCAAGTCGTCCGAGATAGAGGGAGAAATACTCGATCCCGAACAGGTCAGATCATCTCTCGCAAGACATCTCGGCATTGATTATTCTGGAACTGCAATTCCGGACAGAAATGTTGAAGGAATTGTCGAAATGATGCTGGATGCAACAAGAAATTATTCTGACCCTCTGACTTCAGAAAGATTGTTCGGCTGGCATTCGGCACTTTTTCCAACCGGCCGCAGCGGTATGTTCAGGATCACAGTCGGTGACTGGAGAAAGGACGAAAAAGGACCTATGCAGGTAGTTTCAGGACCGATAGGCAGAGAAAAGATCCACTATCAGGCTCCACCGGCAGAAATGCTTGAAAAAGAAATGAAAAGATTTTTTGCCTGGATAAACGGGAATAAAACCTCTGATGAAGTGATAAGGTCGGGTATAGCACATTTATGGTTCGTTACTTTACACCCTTTCGATGACGGGAACGGAAGGATCGCTAGGGCAGTCACGGATATGCTTCTTACAAGATCGGATCGTACACCGAACAGGTATTACAGCATGTCGGCTCAGATCAGCAGATTAAGAAAAAGTTATTACGATATCCTTGAAAGAACACAAAAGGGCGGCCTTGATATTACTGACTGGCTCGAATGGTTTCTTCAATGCTTGGATAAAGCTCTGGATTCAGCCGATAGAAGTCTGAACAGCGTGCTTTTTAAATATAATTTCTGGAAAGACAACAGCGCTCTAATTATCAATCAGAGACAGAAAAAAATGCTGAATATGATCCTGGACGGAATAAAAGGAAAACTCACCACAAAGAAATGGGCAAAGATAACAAAATGCTCTGATGATACAGCTCTCAGAGATATAAATGATCTTATTGCCAAAGGCATTCTGATAAAAGACTCGCCGGGCGGAAGAAGCACAAGCTACTCGTTACAAAGCAATTCGTGAGTATAGGTGAAGTAACGCAAATAAAACATAAAATTTCTTTTGATTAAAGCTCAGATAAGGAATATATTTGAGGAGTACGAAAATAACCGGGACAGATATGAGCACTAAATTTTTTACAAACTCAGACGAACGAAGCTTATTCAGTAAATTCACAGGCATAATTCAGAACATGAAAGACCTTTACGCTTTCCATGCGGTAGTAGGATATTTCCGCTCTTCGGGTTATTTCGCCCTTCAGCCTTATTTGAAAGATGTTAAAGAAATAAGAATCCTTGTCGGCATCAATGTTGACGGCATGTTTGCTGAGGCGCAAAGGAAAGGACTTTTATATTTTGGAGATGAAAACAAAGCCAAAGACGAATTTATGAAGTGGTTCATTCAGGATATAAAAGAGGCAAAATATTCCGAGGAGGTCGAAAAAGGTATTTTGGACTTCGTGAATGATATAATAAGCGGTAAAATCGAAGTTAGAGCACATAATTCAAAGAAAATTCATGCTAAATTTTATCTGTTTCTTCCTGAAAAACATTCTGAACATTCTGACGGCTGGGTGATAATGGGATCATCTAATCTCACCGATGCCGGAATGGGGATAAAAAAATCACCTAATTATGAAATGAATATAGCCCTGAAAGATTTTGACGATGTTGAGTTTACAAAAGAAGAATTTAAGAATTTATGGGCTCAGTCAACTACGATACTGCCTGCTGATATTCAGAAATTTAAAGATAAAACACACATTGACAGAATTTTTACTCCGTACGAACTGTATCTGAAATTTTTGATGGAATATTTCGGAAAGAATATTGATTATGATCCTGATACTGTCGGCGACCTGCCTAAAACATACAAGAAACTTAGCTATCAGGTTGATGCAGTCAATGAGGGATTTCAAATGCTGCTCGATCATAACGGATTCTTCCTTGCCGATGTTGTCGGTCTCGGTAAAACAGTCGTCGCAGCAATGATAGCAAAACGGTTTCTGATCGCTAACGGTTCACTGAATACAAAAATTCTTGTTATTTATCCGCCTGCTATAGAAAAAAACTGGAAAACGACTTTTAAAATGTTCGGCATAGATAAGCATGCAAAATTTATTACGAACGGCAGACTTGATGTTATTGCGGATAATAAGAGCCTCGATTACTGGGCGAAAGAAGATTACGATCTTATTCTCGTTGACGAAGCGCACAGATATAGAAATCATACATCAAAGATGTTTGAGAATCTCCAAAGAATATGTAAAGCTAAGAGGAACGGGGATGGACTGGTTGCGGGGAAAGATAAAAAGGTGATCTTGATTTCTGCTACTCCTTTAAACAATAGCCCTACAGACCTTTATTACCAGCTTCTTTTATTTCAGGATGCGAGAAGAAGCACACTTGCCGTAAACAATCTCCAGACTTTTTTCGGACCGATAATCGCCGAGTATAAAAACATTCTCAGAAGCCAGGAAGAAAAACCCGATCTCGACAGAATCAGAAAATTATATGAAATAATCAGAGAAAAGATCATAACAAATATTACAGTCCGCAGAACCAGGCGGGACTTAAAGAATTATCCAAAGTATTTTGAAGATATTACTGCACAGGGTATAATATTTCCCGAGATTGCCGTACCGAGAGCGGTAAAATACAATATGAGCGCAAAGCTGAGTAAGCTGTTTCATCACAGCCTATTTTATCTTACAGATAACGACAAGATCAACTATAACAGATATCAGGCTATAAGGTATCTGAATAAAGATTTGAGGGAAAAATACTATGAACAGGCTGTTTTGGTGTCTAAATCCCTTGCGGGAATCATGAAGACCCTTATGGTGAAAAGGCTGGAGAGTTCGTTTGTAGCCTTCAGAATTTCATTACAGAATCTTGCTCAGTCCACTCAAAGAATGATTGATATGTTCGAGAATAAAAAAATACTTATTGCTCCCGACCTTAAGTTGAACGATCTTTACGAAAAAGGTTATTCGATTGAAGAGATAGAAAATATCATTATTGAAATGAGTATAGAAAATCCCAGAAACAATATTTTCGAGCCTGATGATTTCGATCCCAAATTCATTGAAGGTCTCAAGAAGGATAATCAGCTGTTAAACGAGCTAATTCATGACTGGTCGAAAGTAATTGAAGATCCAAAGCTCGATGCTTTTTTTGAATCTTTCAAAGGGCGGTTTTTTGATCCCGAAGAGAATGTGTCGGGTAAACTTGTGATTTTTACGGAAAGTAAGGATACTGCCGATTATCTTGAGGGTAAAATCGAAGAAGAATTAAAGACAAAAGTTCTTAATATATCGTCAAAAAACAGGAAGAAACTGTTCGAAACAATTCAGGAGAATTTCGACGCCAATTACATTGGAAGCCAGAAGGATGACTACAAGGTACTGATCTCTACAGATGTTCTTGCCGAAGGAATAAACCTGCACAGGGCGAATATCGTAATCAATTATGACACACCGTGGAATGCGACCAGACTGATGCAGAGGCTTGGAAGGGTAAACAGGATCGGCGGAATATCCAAGATGGTTTACAGCTACAATTTCTATCCTTCACAGGAAGGAGATGAGGAGATAAAATTATATAAAAACGCGCTTGTTAAGCTTCAGGGGTTTCATTCCGCTTTTGGGGAAGACGCAAAAATCTTCACGCACGAAGAAATGGTTGAACAGTTCAAGCTCTTCAAAGAAGGAATGAAAGATGATGAGGATAAAAGGCTGTTGTATCTGCGCCTGATAAGAGAATTTAAGGATACTAATCCGATTGAATTTAAAAGAATAAAACAATTTCCGCTTAAAGCAAGAACTGCAAGAATTGCAAAAGATGCTGAAAAATCTTTCGCGGCAGACAGCACAGTTGTATTCTTGAAATCCCAATATAAAACGGAATTTTATATCGCAAACGGCACAAGCGAAGTAAAACCTTTAACTTTCATAGAAGCCGCCGAATATTTTGAAGCTAAATCAAACGAATTCGGTTTTGAACTTCCCAAATTTCACTACGACCATGTCTCGGCGGCATTTGATACCTTCGAGAAAGATTTTCTCGGAACGGCAACGGAAACTGCGGCTTCAAAAGATAAATCCGATGCAATTTCAGCTCAAGCCAAGAAATTCTTAAGAGAACATAAAGGTCTGATTTCGAGAAAAGAAGTCAAACAATCCTGCGAGAACCTTATCGAGCTGATTGAGAACGGCACATTTACATCACTTCCGAATGAAATTAGGAAGCTTAAGCGGAAGAAGGATAAAAAAGAGATCACTGATGGTCAGGTTGACAATCTCATACTACAATATGCAAAGAAATTTCAGGTAGCAGTTCCCGAGTCGGACGAGACTGAAATCAAGGCTGTTAACGCAGATGTATCACCTGAAATAGTAATTTCCGAAACCTTTATAGGATAGATTGATGGAATTAAAAGAAACTATGCCTAAATTTAATAAAACTCAATTTGAGATTTATACGAACTCGTGCGTGAAAATGTGCGAAGTGTTTGAACTCGTGCGTAAAAATGTGCGAAGTTGTTTTGATTTTAAAAGAATTTATACGAACTCATGCGTAAATTTATACGAACTTAACAGAACTTATACGAACTTATAGGATAACTGAATGGATAAAAACAGACTTCTAAACATACTGTCATCGGCTTACGATCAAAAGAACTGGCAGGATGTCCTTGTAAATGTATTTAATGTTAAGAGCATTTATCAAATCCCGATCGCTATTCCTCTTCCCGCGAATGACAAAGCCGAATCAGCTTTCGAACTCGGTAAATTTTATACAGCCGACGACAGACTCGCAGGAATATATCAGATAAATATTAAGCCTGGTATAAAGCTCGAAAAAAATAAAGTGGGTATAAGACAATTACTCCGCAATATTTATAAATATGAAGTTGACGGCGCACTTATCGTATTTGTTCAGGATGGGAAATGGAGACTATCGTTCGTATCCGAGATCAGAAAATTCGACGAAAACGGTGAAGTAGTTAAGCATGAAACAGAACCGAAAAGATACACTTACCTTCTCGGAGAAGGCGAGAAAACAAGAACGGCAAGAGACAGGCTGTTTACGCTGGCAGGAAAACCGATTAACTTGGAAGATATAAGAGAAGCTTTCAGTGTCGAAAAACTGAATGAGGAGTTTTATCAGACCGTCGCGCATTATTTTTATACACTTGTCGGAGCTACGGCAGGTAAGGGCAAGAAACAAATGGGACACGAAAGACTTATGAGACTGCCCGATGCCGACGAGAAAAACAACAGACTCTATCACGAATTCGCCGTCCGTCTGATAGGCAGGATAATATTCTGCTGGTTCTTGAAAATGAAAAAATCCCAAACAGGGAATCCATTACTGCCTGAAAATCTGTTATCGAGTGACGCAGTCAAAAACAACTACGGTTATTACAAAAACATACTGGAAAGGCTCTTTTTTCAAACGCTCAATACGCCGATGAACGAAAGAATTGATAATCTGCCTCCCGGGTGCGATAACATACCATTTCTTAACGGCGGCCTTTTCGAACCGCACAATGACGACTATTTTAAACCCGACAATTTTTCTGGAATATCTTCAGCCTATGCACTGGAAATCCCCGATCAATGGTTTTTTGAGCTTTACACCGAACTTGAAAAATATAATTTCACCATAGATGAAAACTCGATCAACGATATGGAAGTCAGCGTTGACCCCGAAATGCTCGGCCGTATATTTGAAAATCTGCTTGCGGAGATAGATCCCGACAGCGGAGAAACTGCAAGGAAAGCTACCGGAAGTTTTTATACGCCGAGAGAGATCGTTGACTATATGGCTACCGAAAGCCTTGTCCATTTTTTGCACAAAGAAACCGGGATCGAAAAGGATAAAATCGAGCTGTTATTCAAATCAGATATAGAACTCGAAGATGAAACAATAAAATCGAAAAGCACAAAATTGCTCGACGCTCTCGACAAAGTAAAAATTCTTGACCCTGCCTGCGGTTCAGGCGCATTCCCGATGGGAGTTTTACAAAAAATTGTAACAGCACTTCAAAAGCTCGATCCGGATTGCAAATTATGGATAAAAAGACAGCTCGACAGGATTGAAAATCCGATACTAAAAAAACAGATCGGAGAGAAACTAAAGAATGCGAGCGTGGAATATGCCCGTAAGCTCGGAGTAATTCAGAATTCTCTTTACGGAGTGGATATTCAGCCTATCGCCGCGGAAATCTCAAAGCTCAGATGCTTTCTAACCCTTGTAGTTGACGAAAAAATTGACGAGACAAAAGAAAACAGAGGCGTAGAAGCTTTACCCAACCTTGAGTTTAAATTTGTAACAGCCGACACGCTCATAAAATTACCCGAAGAGTTAGATCACGGCGGACTCTTTAACCTAAATGATGAACTCGATAAATTAAAAGACCTTAGAAAGAGCTATTTACAAAGCTACGGAAAAGAAAAAGCTAAGCTAAAAAAGGAATTTGAAGATCTACAGGAAGAAATGCTCGCACAACAATTCACTATGGGCGGATCCGTTGACTACGAAAGCAAAGCTTACAAAATATCATCATGGAAACCCTTCAGTCACGAAAAATCCGAATGGTTCGACCCGCTTTGGATGTTCGGCATAGACGGCTTCGATATCGTCATCGGAAACCCTCCTTATGTTCAGCTCCAAAAAGACGGCGGAAGGCTTGCAGATATGTATAAGAACGGCGGATATAAAACTTTTCAGAGAACAGGAGACATTTACGCTCTTTTCTACGAAAGCGGAATAAACTCTCTAAACGAAAACGGGAATCTCTGCTTCATCACAAGTAACAAATGGATGAGAGCAGGCTACGGAAAAAGCCTAAGAAATTTCTTCTTAACAAAAAATCCCATAATGCTAATTGACCTCGGCCCCGGCATATTTAAGCAGGCTACAGTTGACGCAAATATTCTTCTGATAGAAAAAGGTATGAATAATAAAAAATTAAAAGCTGTTGTCCTTAAGAAGATTAAAAATGAATCTATCGACATTTCAAGCTATTTTAAAGATAAAGCAGTTGAACTTAATAGCCCGAACGAAGAATCATGGTTTATTGGGAGCGATTTAGAACAAAAACTCAAAGAAAAAATTGAGAAAATAGGTACAACGCTAAAAGATTGGGATGTCAAAATTTTCAGGGGGATAACATCTGGCCTCAATGAAGCATTTATAATTGACACAGCAACAAAAGAAAAACTATGTAAGGACGATCCGAAAAATATAGAAATTATCAAACCAATTTTACGTGGAAAAGATATTACTCGATACGGCTATGCTTGGTCGGATTATTGGACTATCTTCATACCTTGGCATTTTCCGCTTCACAAAGATAATTCTATACAAGGAGCTTCACTTAAAGCTGAAGAAGAATTGGAAAAGCAATATCCTGCTATTTACAAACATTTGTTACAGTTCAAAGACCAGTTAAAAAAGAGAAATCAAGACGAGACTGGAATTAGATATGAATGGTACGCTATGCAAAGATGTGCAAATACTTATTACGAGGAGTTTGACAAAATTAAGGTTATATACAATGAAATTATGACTGACAATCCTGAAGAAGGATATGAATTTCCTAATTTTAGCTATGACAACACGGGAATGTATTTACTAAATACTGCATATTTACTGATTTGTGATAATCCAGAATATATAATAGCTGTACTAAATAGCAAATTAGGTAAAATGTTGGTCAAGAATTATGTAACTCAGCTACAACGGAGACAGTTTAGAATGCTTCATCAATCTGTTGAATTATTTCCGATACCTTTACCAAGTAAAAATAACCAGCTCGTAATTTCAGCCATTGAAAAAAAATCCAAAGAAGTATTAATAGAAAAAAAGGAAAATCCAAAAGCGAATACTACAGCCTACGAAAACGAAATTGATCGGCTCGTTTACGAGCTGTACGAGCTAACTGAAGAAGAAATCAAGATTGTGGAAGGGGAGCAGTGAGTTGTTAAACTCCTTTAAGTCCATTTGTGTAAATAGTGAAAAAAACATAAAATAGGATTTGACATTTCAAGCAATTATCTTTATATTTCTCCTGTATGAAAATTACTTCATGCAAAACTGAAAAAGAGGTAATCAAAATGAAATTGAATGAAAACAGCAAAAAAGTTCTTGAAATGATAATCAAAAAAGGATCAGGTCAGGTAATTGAATATCTCAAAGAGATAGTCGGTATTAAAGAAGCTTACGATTTAGTTGATGAGATACAAGATGAATTAGACAATCACGGTTTGATAGGAACTCAAGGAATAGCAAGCGGTGGCACTGTTGCATGGATTACTCCAAAAGGACGAAAATACTTAGAAGATATTACTGGAAGAGGATTATTGCAAATTGTAAAAAAACAAATTTCTTAGTGGATTAAAAATGCAAATTAAGTATAGACTTTATATTGATGAAACCGGAAATTCGGATCTTGGTTCTTCAGAAGATATCAATCATAGGTATTTGAGTCTGACTGGTGTGGTATTTTTACTGTCAGACATAGAGAATAAATACTATAGAGAGCTTGAGCAATTAAAATCTGATTTTTTTGGATCTCATCCTGACGATCCGATTGTTCTTCATCGTAAAGAATTAGTAAATAAAAAGCATCCGTTTGTAATTTTAAGGGATTCTAATACTGAAGAAAGGTTTAATGAGAGACTTTTGAATATAATTTCGGGATGGAACTATAAGATAATTACAGTAACGATTGATAAATTATTGCATAATGAACAATACACAACTTGGAAATATGACCCTTACCACTATTGCCTGAAAGTAATGCTGGAACGCTATGTCAGACTATTGATGTCTGAAGAAAATTCAGTTGGCGATGTAATGATTGAATCAAGAGGCAGAAAAGAGGATATGAGACTCAAGAAGTCATTTACTAAGGTATGGGAAGAAGGCAGTGAGTTTATTAAAGCTGATCTGTTTCAAAAGGTACTGACAAGCAAGGAACTAAAAGTTAAGCCAAAAACAGCAAATATAACAGGATTACAGATAGCTGATCTCTTAGCTCATCCGGCATCTAAATCGGCAATCTGCTCGCATAATAAAACTCCGATTCCGGATAATTTTGGCGGAAAGATAATTAAAATAATTGAAGCTAATAAATTTTATAGAAGTGGTAAAGGTATGATTGAAGGTTGGGGGAGAAAATGGCTTCCTTAAATAAAAAAACCCCTAAGAAAGGGGCAATGGCACTGCCATCCACCTCCGCATAAGCGGATTATTTGTAAGTTAACAAGAAAAAAAGCATTTGTCAATAAATTTGTAAGTCTTTTCAAAGGAAATAAAAATTATTTTCAAAATATTTGTCGCCATGACATTATTTGGCATACATCTTTGTTTATATAACTGGTCGCAAAATGCGACCGGTTCAACACGATGAAGCACTCAAGTGCAAAACCCACCCTCCGAACTAATAAGAGTGTTTTCGGAGATCGACGGCTTGATGATTTTAAAAAGTGGCGGATAAATATTGTTTTATTTAATGGTATTTTTTTCGTATATTATCGCATATAACACAAATGAGAAAATCTTATGGAAATGGTAATATCGGTTAATACGCATAAAGAGTTAAGGGAAAAAGACAGAAAATACTGGAAAAGTCTGACACCGGAAGAAAGACTTGATATTGTTGAACAGCTAAGGATCGAAGCGGGGAAATTTTTATATGAATATCCAGCAAGACTTCAAAGAGTTATTACAGTTACTCGAAAAGCGGATGCCGAAGAGCTGAAAGGCGAATAATCCCCAAAAAAATCACTATTTTTTCCAACACCGCCATTATATGGCACACTGACCTGCTTATATTTCTTTCGTGATAAATTAAACCGCGGAGGAAAGAATGAAAGAATCAATGCACTACAAACTTATCGAGATAGCAGAAGACGAGAAAACTCTTTTGAACCCGCCTGTGTCTGATGAGCTTAAAGAACTTATGGGAATGTATGACCTGACAGCTGAAGAAGCGGTGGTTTTCGCGTTCATACTTAAATT
Organism: Candidatus Delongbacteria bacterium; assembly: GCA_016938535.1. Next base: position 73 of record JAFGUL010000120.1, on the reverse strand, counting down.
TTCCATGAAGCAGAATCATGTTCAGATGGACAGTTTTGAATCGGATATTATTAAAAGGGGAGACAAAAATTAT
>JAFGUL010000119.1 GCA_016938535.1 Candidatus Delongbacteria bacterium | reverse complement strand
GATAACAGCGACAGATATTTTGAAGGCTTTATCAACGGGAAGATTAATGCGGAAGGATCGTTCGGCGAAGCGTTGGATTACTTTGTGACAGCTGATCTTGACTCAGTGGTCTTTTCAGCGGACAAAAGAAAGATAGTGCACGGAAGCAAATTCCAAGCGGAACTGAGATCTGATATTATCGAGCTTAAAAATATTGATCTGATACTACTCGATGACGGATTTTTCAGGGTCGGCGGAACTATAGAACAATCAAAGGATCTTGACTTGTTTACAGATATGTCGCTTCCCTTGAAGTCATTATCTTTTATCGTACCTGAACTCTCTGAAACCGAAGGCTATTTAAGGGGTATTTTAAAAGCGGGCGGAGATGTTTCAGATCCTGTGCTTACCGGTAAACTCACTCTCGACAAACTGGGGATGATCCTCCCTGTAACCGATCAGAAGCTTTATGATGTGAACGGTGAGATCTCATTTGCAAAAGAAAGGATAAGTATAAATGAGATTTCCGGCAGGATCGACAACGGAACTCTGGGCATCGGAGGAATTATTTCGCTCGACGGTACTGAAATCACCTACATAGATATGTCTGTAAAGACCACTGCACTTCCTTTCGAATATCCCGAGCATCTTGAAGGGCTTGTAAATACTGATCTGAAATTTTCAGGGACGCCGGCAAAGGGCGCTCTGAAGGGAAGTATTCTGATAGTTGACGCATTATATTATAAGGATGTCGATCTTTTCGGCGGTGTTTTTAAAGGTTCGGGAGCCAAGACGGTCAAAACCACATCTGAAAATGACAGCCTTCCGGAGATATCTCTCGATCTGACATTAAAGAGCAGAAGAACCCTTGTAATGGATAACAATCTCGGATTTCTTGAACTCAACCCCGATCTGCAGATCAAAGGCGACATTTCAAACCCTCTAATTTCAGGCAGAGCTGTGATACAGAAAGACGGTTTTATTGTTTTTCAGAAAAAAACCTTCACTGTAAATAAAGGGGTACTTGATTTTGAGCCTGTTTACGGAATGCTCCCGATTGCCGACATTCAAAGTCAGACGGAAGTAAACACGCATAAGATATTTCTTTCCATCTCCGAAAACCTTTCCAATCCCAAATTTACTCTGAGTTCCGTACCTCCCGAAAGTGATGCCGATATACTTTCTTTACTTCTTTTCGGAAGAAAAACCTCGCAATTTTCATCAGGCGGAGAGGGAGTATCCAAAGAAAAGCTGATAGCGGACTGGCTGACGAGTGCCTATTCTGAAGATATAGCCAAAAAGACCGGACTGGATTATATTGAGGTCGGAGTGTCTGACGATTTTTCCGCAAAAGAACCTGCAGGATACGGGATCACGGTCGGAAAGAAGATATCGGACAGACTCATACTTAAATATTCAGTGGCAAATAATGGTTCAGAAATGATACAGAAGGGTATAGCGGACTACCAGCTCCTCGAGAATGTTATATTCTCCGGATTTCAGTCAACAGACGGTACATTCGGAGCGGAAACACAGTTTAGAAAGGAGTTCAGATGATCAGATATCTTATCATACGGGTAATGATCCTGATTTTTGCCTTTACTTCGATGTTCGCAAATGAGATGTTGTCTGATGCAGTGAACGCCGTCAGGATATCCGACATTGAGTTCTATAACATCTACCCGTTTTTTTCGAATGAGCTTTTAGACAGAATATCTCTATACCCGGGAAATGTTTACGATAAAGAGGATGTTGAAGAACAAACCGGGATATTGAAAGAATACCTCAAAGCTAAAGGATACGACTCAGTAAAAGTGGATACCGAAGCTGAAAATGTATCAGATAAACTCAGAAAACTTCATATAAAAGTTACAAAAACAGGCTATACGGTCATCCGCAATATTGAAATCGAAGGGAACACTTATTATTCGGATATAAGGCTTAAAAAAGAACTCAACACATACTGGAGAAGTTTTCTGCCCGGCGAGCCGGGGCGTTTTATTCCCGACAGCTACGAGGAGGATATAAAAACCTTAAGAGATTTTTACAGGGAAAAAGGGTTTGCGGAGGCTGAAGTTACAGGATCGGTCATTCATGATCCAATTGAACATAAGTCAGATATAATTTTTAAAGTAAATGAAGGTCCGAAATATAAGGTGATCCTTAATGGAAATGACTTCTTCTCTAAGCGTGCACTCAGAGAGCAGATCGACCTGATATATAAAGGAAGAAGGGCATCGGTTGCTGCAAGACAGATAGTCAGAGGGATCAGGAACAGGTACAAAGAAGAAGGATTTAACGATGTCAGAGTTGACTGGAACGATTCTCTTTTCAAGTGCGGCGATATTGAATGCGGAGAGATCCGGGTTTATATTAAAGAGGGACCCAGAACTTTGATTTCTGAGATCGGGTTTGATGGAAATGCAGGTTATGAAGGCAAAGAACTTAAACAGTACCTGAACAGCGTAGTTTCAAGGTGGTGGAGATTTTCTGATCATTTTGACGAACGGAAATGGGAAGACGATGAAAGGAACCTCACCGCTTTTTATGCCCAGAACGGATATCTGTCCGCGAAAGTTAAGGGAAATCTTGATATGAACAGGAATAGAGACAGTCTTGTTATGTCATTCAAGATAGATGAAGGCATAAGAACCCTTGTCGGAGAAGTAAGTTATGAAGGGTCATACCGGGAGATCAAACCGGAACTTGAGTCTTTATCATCAGAGCTTAAAGATATTCCCTATAATTCAGATCTGATCAACGAAAGAACCTCACGAATCAAAGGGATCCTCGCATCAAAGGGTTTTATTTACGCACAGGTCAAAAATTCAGTTAAATTTTCTTCGGACAGTTCCAAAGCTGATGTTGTATTTTCTATTCAGAAGAAAAATATTGCTGCAACTGGCAGGATATATAATGCGGGAAATTTAAAGACGAAAGAAAAAACCATAAAAAAACTTTTACCTTTGAAAGAAGGAGAACCTTTCTCTATACTCGGGCTGTCAAAAGGTCAGAGAAATTTAAGGAATCAGAAGATATTCCGATCGGTATCGGCTTTTACGCCCGGGATCGAATCAAAAAAGGACACAATTGATATACTCATAAATGTTGAAGAATATCCTCCATACTTTTTTCAGGCGGCAGGAGGCTATGAAAGTTACCTCGGTCCGTATTTAAGCCTGTCTGCGGGGAATAAAAATCTTTTCGGCATGAATAAAGAGATCAGCATAAAAACCGAAGCATCATTCGTCAGACAGGCAGCAACTCTGACATTTATTGAGCCTGTTTTGTTCTCAGTTAATCTTGCGGGAAACATTTCTTCCTACTGGGAAAAAGGGGAGGAGGATAATCTCGATTTCGAGACCGAAGCCTTTGGTCTGGGTACAGGAGTCGGTTACAGATGGGAAAGTAAACTGCAGACTTCTCTTCAGGTTCAGGTAGAGCAGAAAGAGCTTTTTCTGCAGAGTACTGCGGGAGAAGATTCGAATATCGTTAAAAATACAGGCAGGCTCAGAATAAGTCAGCTCTGGGACGGGCGGGACTCCTTCATGGTGCCCAGAAAAGGCCTTTATGCCAACTTAGAGACCGAATTTTCCACGGGAATTGACAATAATGAGGACGATTTTATTAAATACAAAGCCGATCTGAAGTATTTCTTAACGCCGGTCGAGATGGTGACTTTTGCATTTTTCGGAAAGCTTAATTACCTTCAGGAGATGGATCACAGATTTCAGCCTTCTGTCGAACAGCTTTTCTATCTCGGAGGAACAAGTACCGTAAGAGGAATTGCAAATAACTCATTTCTGCTTGATCCTGACGGCGAGCCTGCCGGAGGAAAACTGGCGGCACTTTTTGCTTTTGAATTGAGGCTCGAATACAAGAATAACTGGGAAATCCCGCTGTTTACCGATAACGGGTTCATTGGTCAGTCCCCGGGCGCAGACGACACATTCAGAACTACTGTAGGATCAGGCCTGCGCTATGTCACGCCCATAGGCGCGATGGGTATTCTTTACGGATTCCCGACCGATATCAAAGACGGCTGGAAACAAGGAGCATTCCACTTTTCGATCGGCTATACTTTCTAGAGCTTATTTTTCAAGTATAATATGTGTTTTACTTTCCTCATCAGAATTTTTAAATGACTCACTGCTTGAGACTATGTGATAGAACTTCCTGGAAGCAGTGCCGACAGTTCCGCTCCATGTGCTCGATGTGACAACAGACTCAAGAGTGAATTCTCCGTGCGGGTCACTTGAACTGTAAACATGATATGAATTCGCGTTCGGCATATCGTCCCAGTCGATCTTCAGCATTCCCGATACGATACTTGTCGTTACATTTGCAGGAACCCCCGGAGCTGTAGATGAAGGAATTATGCTGAAATATCCGTCACTTATACCGTTAATATCAGCTGTAGTAACTGAAACCAGTCTGATCTGAAAGTGATCGCCTGTTAATCCTGAAGGTATTTCCCACAAAAATGATCCTGAGCTTGGAACGGATGAAGATATTTCAGATAAAAAACTGCCGTTCTGGTATAGTTCGATCCTGACATTCTCATCTATCCTGTCCATCCAGAGAATCTCATATTCCGAGCTATTCTCGACTATCTCGCCTCCGTTTGGAGCCACTGTCATGACCGGACCTGCAATTATTCTTAAATTCCCGGGACTCAAACAGCTGAATTCCTCTCCTGTTCCAAAATCATTGACGCAGCTGACTTTAATCTTAAAATCATTACCTGTCAAGGAATCCGGAGTAGTCCAGATATAAGAACCGTCACTTGCTGTTGACAATGTGATTTCCGAATGGAATGTTTCGTTATTTAAAAGTTCGATCTTTACGCTGTCGGAAAAATTATCCGCCCATGTAATGTGATAGCTGTCACCAGAAAAGATATAATCAGTATTGACCGGTGTTACAGAATTTAACACTGGTTCATTAACTGATATCTCGCCCGTACTAAAAGCATTTATCTCTCCGGCAGGGAGATTCATAAAAACTTTTATCCTATATTTCTTATTCGGATCCATAACAGATGTATCAATATTTTCACATAAATAATAACCGGTATTGTTAGTGCCGGCAATGTAAGATACAGGCGTTTCATCCTCACATAAAACTATCTCGGTAAACCAGTCAAAAGAAACATTACTGTCCCACATTACTTCAATATTTTGATTTAGACTCGGATATGGACTCAGTTTAATATTTGTTTTTGGAGTTACATATGAAATATAAGGTAGTTTAACAGATATCTCTCCACTACTCAAAGAAGAAATCTCCTCAGGACCATTGCCGAAATCGAAAAAACATGAGACTTTAATATTATATTTTCTGGCGGGATATGCGGGATCGTAAGGGATAAAAGCATTTTGCCAAAGGTAGTAACCCATATCGATCGGGACAGAATTGATCCAGAATTGAGGCATTCCGGTTTCGTCAACCAGTTCAATGTTTGCAGAAGTTCCGGCTAAGTTACTGTCCCACATTATCTCAATTGCCTGCGAAGGATCGGAATCAGGGTTGAGTATTACTTCTGATACCGGAGCAACATTAGAGATGTAATACTCCTTTACTGAAATTGAACCTGAACTGAATGAGTAAATTTCAGGCGAATCAACTGACTGTATCTTAAACTTATAATTGAAAGAAGGGTCATTGATTGGGAAAAATACCGGATCCCAGATGAAACTGCCGTCACTTTCAGTAAAGTCGGCCAGGATCTGAAAAGGCATTCCATATTCATCGCATAACTCTATCCTGACATCATCATCGATATTATCGATCCATTTTATTTCATACTGACTTTCAGGAAGTATCTGAACCATATTTGACGGAGATACCTCTTCTATAAAAGACGGATAAATCGAGAAGGGCTTTGATGAAATGTCGTAAATATCATCAGGCTGAATGACAGATGAAATTCTGATCTTGAAATCACTGCCGTAAAGGTCGTTTGGAACTTCCCAGAAATACGATCCTGTACTTGGCATTACTGATACAATATTATCAAAAAATACATCGCTCTGATAAAGGTCGATCTGTATGTCTTCCGTAAAATTATCGATCCAGCTGATCTCATAATCCCTGCTTCCTTTAAGTATTTGTCCTCCATTCAGCGAGATCAGTGTCACACTGACCGAATCGATCGAGAAATGAGCACTCATGTCATTTATTTCAGGATAGAGTTCCGAAGAAATTTTTATCTGAAAGTTTTCACCTGTAAGATCAAGAGGCAGTGACCATTCATACAGTCCGGAACTCGGAGTTGAAGATATTATGTCTGAATAATAAGATCCGCTCTGAAATAATTCGAGTTTTATGTTCTCCGTGATGTTGTCTTTCCATTCGATCCCGACCTGAGAGTTTTCAGGTAACTTCTTCGGGTTATTAAATGAAGTGAGTACTAACTGATCCTGCAAAATTTTAAAACTACCCTCGCTGACGCTGTAAACTGTTGTCGGCAGGCTTACGGATGATACTTTTATCTTAAAATTATCGCCATAAAGTTCTATAGGAATATTCCACATAAATACACCTGAGCTTTCAACAGAAGAACCGATAACAGAATGAAGAGTTCCATCTTTGAACAATTCGATATCAACATGCTCGACTATATTATCATTCCAGGTGATTTCAGCCTGACTTCCGCTGAAAAAGATCTCAGAATTATCAGGATGAACATCAGAAATGAAACCTTCACTCAAAGTTATATCGCCTTCGCTCCATGTACTAAAATAATCATATCCGCCTAAACCGTCAAATCTTCGTCCGGAAATTTTGAATTTATAACCCGATCCGTAATATTCGAAAGGGAAATAGTAAGGAACGCTGTGTGACATTTTTTCGTCGTCTTTTTTATTCAAATTCCAGTCAGCTACAGTGTTTATAAAATTGCCGTTTTTGTATAGTTCGATCCTGGTTTCAAACATCATGCTAAAATCACTTTGTTCCCAATTAATGTAATACTCCATTCCTCCGTTCGCTCTTGGGATCACTTCATTTTTACGGGGTGAGACATTATTTATATAATCACTCATAATTGATAATTCGCCTCCGCTCCATGCACTTATGTATGAATATCCGCCTGAACCGTCAAAGATACGGCCTGTGATCTTGAATTTATACCCTGATCCGGAGTATTCAAGAGGAAAATAGTAACTATAACTGTGAGGCATTTTTCCGTCATCTTTTTTATTCCAATTCCAGTCAGCTACAGTTTGTTTGTAATCTCCATTCTGATATAGTTCGATCTTGGTTTCATACATGCTCCATTCATTTTGTTCCCAGCTTATATAATACTCCATCCCTCTTGGGATCAATTCGTTCATACGGGGAGTGACATCTTTTATATAATCGCTCATGATAGATATTTCGCCTTCACTCCAGGCATATACCGTTTCCGGTAAAGTTACAGATGATACTTTGAACTTGTATCCTGAACCGCTGATTTCAGGAGGAAGCATGTAAGAATAATTACCGGAACTCGGAGCCACAGGAACTATTTCCCTGATAAAAGTGTTATTCTGGTACAATTCGATCTTAACATCTTCCTCTATATCATCAACCCAGTTAATATCGTATGAAGATCCGCGCGGTAAAACATGGTGTGTATCGAGTGCAACATTTGCAATTACTCCGGGCAGAATATCGAAAAACAGGTCACTGATATCACTTTCTGTTTCAGGTGCTAATATTGATGAGATCTTTATCCTGAAGTAGTCGCCGCTGATTTCTGAAGGTACATTCCAGGCAAAAAGACTGTCGCTTTCGGTCGAGTCTGATATTGTCGAGTAAAAGACTTCATCTTTCAACAGTTCGATCTTTACTTTCTCGGGAAAGTTGTCTATCCATCTGATATCTACAGTTTGACCTCTTTTTAACGGTTCGTTCCCGTTTGGATAAACTAAAGAAACCGCTCCAAATACATTTGCGGCCATCATAATGACCATAATGAACAAGAAATTCTTCATTTTACACACCTCTGTTTATAAAATTTCAGGATTAAAGATATAGATAAAACTCTCATCAGCTTGCCTTGTTGAATGGTTCAAATATAAAACTTAGTGAGTAATATAAAGAATAAATGTATTCAAGCAACAGAAAAATAATAAAAAAACAGGCTACAAATGCTAAAGAGATCTTCTTCTTACAGGCATGGTCATACACCGGCATCCGCCTCCGCCGCGTGAAAGCTCAGATCCGTCTATGGTAATAACGAACTTATCATATTTCTTTGCGTCAGTTTTACCGGAGATAAAATCTTTTGCTCTTATCACTTCAAATCCGCTCTTGTTCATCTCATCAATAGTATAAACATTCCTGCCGTAGCCGATCACCTGACCGGGTGCGAGAGCAAAGAAATTGGCTCCGCTGTGCCACTGCTCCCTTTCTTGAATGTAGGAGTCGGAGTTACCGCCGCAGAAAATAGGCTCTATTTCATGCCCGAGACCCTTCAAGGCTGTAAGGATATTCACTTCCTCGTTTATTGTCACTTTACCGTTATCAGTTGTAAGCAGAATGGTCAGATATCTGTTCGAATCAAGCATAAGCGGCTTGTATATCATGCATTTGTCTCTGTCGAGCATTGTGAATACCATGTCGAGATGGATGAAAGATTCAGGCGAATAGGGTAGCTCCTGAACTATTATATGATGCCTACCTTTAAGCTTCTTCATCTGTTCGAGGATGTAGTCGATCCCCTGAGTAGTTGTTCTTGCGCTGTTACCGATAAGGATTATTTTCTCATTGAATACAAGCACATCTCCGCCTTCAAGAGAGATCTTATCTTCAAAATATTCTGAATTCAAAGGATTAACTGTCTTTGCCTGAAATTCCGGATGGTTTTCAAAAATAGCCTCCATGATATTGGATTCGCGCTCCCTGACTTTATTTGCCATCCTGTTAATATGAACCGTGTCGTAAATAGAAACTGCGGCATCCCTTGTAAAAAAGAAATTGTGGAGAGGTTTTAAGGAATATCTGTCCTCGTCAAGATAATTTGTCAGAGTGTTTTTTTCCATGATCCTGCCTTCGATCAATTGCCTTGCGATCTCTTCTGCCGGCTGATCAAGAAGTTCATTCATATATCTTCCGTTTTTCGAGATATGACATTCATTGAGGTATATCTTTGAGATCAGATCATTCCTGACATGCTCGTTCGATAAAATATCTTTCAAAAGATCCTTTACCTGATAAGTTTTCGTGAATTTATCAAGAACATCATTGAACTGCCTGTATTCCTTTTTTGCGACCGAGAGGTTTAAGATGTCACTATATAAAGCTCTCTCGGCATTCTTCGGTGTCATATTCTCTATTTCGGGTCCGGGAGAGTGAAGGATCACACCTTCAAGTTTCCCAATTTCCGAATTAACTCTTATTTTCATAATTTTTCTCTCTTTTCTAAATATCCAATTTTTTTATTGTTCTGATATTCTGTTTATAATATATTGATTAAAATCACTATCACCGGCTTTTGCAACAAGCTCTTTAAGGTCAGCTTTGTTTACAAGAGATCTGAAAATATAAGCATATTTCTCATAACTTCCGCGATCTTCGGTCTTAAGGATATCTATGATCTCTTCAGTTGTCAGCGTCAGCCCGGAATGTTCGAACTGGTCAGCTGCGAATAGAGCGAAACCTTCAAAGAACCATATAGGTCCCATAGCTTCCTCGTCACCTTCAAGTATGCAGATATGCAGCCTGTGCGCGATCTCGTGGGCGAGTATCTTGGTATAAAAATCGTTTTCGATTCCCTGCGGATATACTGTGCTGTAAATTTCAGGCGTAACAACAGCAAGAACTCTCTCCTCAAGCGCTCCACAGTATGTTTCAGGAAGCTCAGTGTCTAAAGGCATTTCACATAGTCCGAGCAGCATTTTGTCGAATTCAGGCTTCGAGTCAAAGATCATCACTTTATCCATGAAACTCTTTTCCGTATGCTTTTCCCAGCTATACTCTGCAGCAAAGCTTTTTATTCTTTCAATAGCCTTTTTCAGATACAGATCGAACTCGTTTTTTCTGTTCTGCAGAGTGTCAGGAAGCACTATGGGGATATTTGTCATTTACTTACCTTTTCTTAATTTTTTTCGGATTATATATAGACGGATAAGATATTCTGAATTTTATCACAAGTATCCTGAAAATGATTATAAGTACGATCGGTATAATCTGCAGCAGGGGATCTGAAATACCCGATGACTTTAAGATGAAGTAGACGAGACCGCCGACGATAGATACAGTAGCATATATCTCTTTTCTGAATATTACCGGGATCTCGTTGACCAGAATGTCCCTCAGCACTCCTCCGAATGATCCTGTGATTGTACCG
>JAFGUL010000118.1 GCA_016938535.1 Candidatus Delongbacteria bacterium | reverse complement strand
TTTTGCGGTCGTTCTCTTCCTCGGACTTGCTTCTGCGACTTTCGCGGTTCAGAAACTTCTGATCGGTGACAGCTTACACGAAGAGATATACGGTGATATCTGGGCGGTCGTTGCCGCATTCTTCGCGCCGGTATTTTTCCTTGGAGGACTTCCGGTTAAAAATGAACCCGATACAGAAACTTTCCAGTTCCCCAAAGCTCTTAAAATTCTGCTTCAGTTCATACTTATACCTCTCGTTTCACTGTATCTGCTGATACTATATTCTTATGCGGCGAAGATCATTTTCACGAGGGTCTGGCCGGAAGGTATTGTCTCATATCTGATAATCAGCTACTCTCTCGTCGGCATAGTGACCATAATTCTTCTTTCTCCGCTTAAGGACGACGAAAATTTCGCATGGACAAAGACTTTTTCAAGGTACTTCTTCAGAGCACTACTGCCGCTTATAATTATTCTTTTAATGGCTATATTCAAAAGGATCGGTCAGTACGGCGTTACCGAAAAGAGATATTTTATTCTCATTCTCGCATTGTGGCTTGCGGGAGCGGCTCTCTACATGGTTTTCAGCAAAAAGAAGAACCTGAAACTACTGCCTGTCACTCTTTCAGTTATATCCATACTTTCGCTTTACGGGCCGTGGAGCTGTTTTTCTGTATCTCTAAGAAGTCAGAGAACGATACTCAAAGAACTTCTGACGGTCAACGGTTTACTTGTCGAAGGCAAAATTATTTCAACTGAAGATCAGATACCTTTCGCCGACAGGAAAAGCATCTCCTCCATTGTTTCATATTTCTATGACAATCACGGAATAGACAAACTTGATTATCTCGATCCTCTCTACAATAAACTGAAAGCAGAAAGCAATGACGAAATAAAGGAAAAATATCACTATTACAGGGACAAGAATGAAGCTGTTCCGAGAAGAATGCTGGTGCGCGAAGGATTCGGTTTTGAATTCGTGAACGAGTATCAGACAGAATCGAACATGAACTATGTAAGCGTGTCTTTGAACTACCGGTCAAGACCGGAACTGACAGATGTCTCGGGCTATTCAAGGATGATCGACTGGACTGTCCACGGGACAAAAGGAACACTGTTTGATGAAGATAACAGCCTTTACATTAAATTCACGGAAGAAAGAATAATTTTTGCAAAAGACACTTCGGCAACTGATTTTTCGATCAGGATCCAAGATCATGCTGAGGATATATTCAGTAAAATAAAGAATCCTGCGCAGTCAAACAACCTGGAAAATGAAGAACTGACGGTTCAGGCGGAGAACGACACTGTAAAATATATGCTGATATTTAAATTCTTCAATATGAACAGAAAGGATGCTGAAGAAAAATACAGGATCACATCGTCCCGGTACAAACTTTTCTATACTGTTAAAGAATTGAGTGAATAGTTAAGGCTAAGGTTTTTTCATAAAGACCGTATTTTCAAGCAGTAAAGCACCGAGAAGCAGAAGAAGTCCCGGAAGTAGGAAAAGGTGATATTTTTCGTGGAAGCGTTTGTATGATTTAACTTCGATCTTCGTTTTCTCAAG
>JAFGUL010000117.1 GCA_016938535.1 Candidatus Delongbacteria bacterium | reverse complement strand
GCTAATCTTAAGGATGAAAAAATGGTTAAAGGCGTTCACGCTGTTAACTTCGATGCAAGTTCACTGAACTCAGGCGTATATTTCTACAAGCTTGAAGTGGGCGGACAGGCAGATACTAAGAAAATGGTTCTTACCAAGTAATTTTCTCTTCAATTCACGGAAAAAAGCCGCAAATCTGCGGCTTTTTTCATTTGCAAAATCGAGCCGTTTTGATTAGTATTATATTAAATAAATTAGAGGTGCGACCGTGAAGAATATACTGCCTGTTTTAATACTGATAATGTTTTCCGTCAATTTAGTTTTTGCAAATGAAACCGAAGAAAGAATTAAAAAATATTCAGGTAAAAATGCAGGCTCTCTTACCGAATTGTATCAAAGTTCCGGTGATGACGGTTATGTCAGGTTCATCCTCGATAATTCTTCTCCCAATGACCTTGCTGTGCTCACGCCCGGCTACATTGAAAAAAATGTAGAACTCGCTGAAAAGACAAAGGAAATGAAATATGCTTCACTATATGATGATACTATATTTAGGCATTTCGTTCTGCCTTTAAGAGTGTCACAGGAGCCCTATGAAGAATGGAGGGAAAGGTTCTATAATGAGCTCTTCCCTGTCGTTAAGGATGTATCCGATATTGAAGAAGCTGCGATCCTCGTGAATTTATGGGCTGAAGAACAGATGACATATAAACCCACTCACGGCAAGGATCAGGCTCCGGTCACCACGATCAGACGCGGCTACGGCAGGTGCGAGGAAATGATGATAATCTATATGGCCGCCGCAAGAAGCGTGGGAATTCCCGTCCGCTCGGCAGGTACTCCTCTCTGGAACTTTACGGATTCCAACCACGCCTGGGTCGAAGTCTGGACACCGTCAGGATGGAAATATCTCGGCGAACCGGCGGACAGACTCAACAAAACATGGTTCACTGAGACTACAAAACGGGCGTCACTTATCACTTCGAGGGCTTTCGGTTATTATGACGGAGAGGATGTTATAGAAAAGAAAGACCTTTCGACGGAGATCAGCTCTATCAGGTACTATACGGACAACTGGGATCAGTGTGTAATAAATGTTGATGACAAAGAGAATCTTCCCGTTGAAGGGGCTGAAGTGACTTTTTACGCTGTTTCATGGGGAGGCATCTTCCCTATGCATACAATGAATACAGATCAGTACGGCCAGGTTTCGATACCGATGGGTAAGGGATCGGTATTTGTGGGGGCTTACCATAAAGATAAAGGATTCGGATACAGCATGTTCGATACGCTCGAAGGATCAAATGATCTTAGGATACAGCTCAATAAAGAAACCGTGATAAATGAAACCGACCTGTTCTTTCAGTTTCAGATACCTGCGGCGAAAGGATCGGAGGATAATGATGAGAAACGATACTTCGAAGGAAAATTCGATCTTATGAAGAACAACGCATCTCTGAAAAGAGATAAAAGACTGAACGGGCAGAAAGAAACGGCTGATTTCGCTGAGTATTTTTTAAAAAGCGGAAATTTTTCCGACAATAAAAAGTTTTATGATAAGCAAAAAGATTTTCTGAAAAAATGTGACGAGCTCGGAGGTAATACGGAAAATTTCTTAAAGGCTTACAAAGGAATAGATAAATTGTCTGAAAAAGAAAAACCGTCAAGATTTAAGATATTGTCAGGCATTATTCAAAACTGGGACATTAAAGAATTGTGTGAAATTCCGGACAGTGCTGCCATAGCTGATGCGGTTGAAGTGTTTTATGAAGGATCTAAAAGGTTTAAAAAGCAGGTTCCCGACACGATCTTTACTCAGAATGTGATCACTCCGACATGGACGGGGTCTCAGGTCGTGCAGAACGGATGGCAGAAAGAATTTTACGAAACGGTCAAAAGTCTCGGCTCGTCAAATATAAAAACCACGGTTAAAGATGTTATAGATTGGACAGACTCCAGGCTGAGAGTTGATTCGGCTTTTGTTTATCATTATTACTCCTGTCCTCTCAATCCGCTTGAGATAATTAATATGAAAAATGTCCCTGAATTTTACAGGTCAAAGCTGATCGATATAACACTTACAAGTCTGGGAGTTCCCACAAGATGGCGCGGTCAACTGGAATATTTCAACGGGAAGGAATTCGTATTCGTAGAGCCTGAAACGGAGTCAAAAGAAGATAAGGTGAATGAAAAAACCCTCAGACTCTCGATCTATGTTGACGGTAAAAAAGTCAAGGCAGAACCGTGGAATAATTTTCTTATGTCCGAACTGGCAGAGGGCAGCATAAACTATTACTATTATGACGGAGAGAACGATTCACTGGATTTTGTGATAAAATATCCCGAAAATCAGGAGAAAACGCTGTTTGTTCAGGCGGGAGTCAGAAATTCCAACGGTGATGCTGCCGTGCATTTAAAACCTCTAGACCAGACGGAGGATTCTCTTGAGATCAGGCTGACCACTCCGAGAGAATACCTGGATGTCATAGCTGAATTCGGAACAGAAGCACTCAAGACAATAGGTGAATATGTGTCGGATCTCGGTATAAAGGGTTCAAAAATACTCATGATTCGCGGGGTTGTTCCTAATGAGCCTACGCACAGAATGACGGATCTGCTTATCGGGAAGGCCTCAGATTACAAAAGTAAAGGCGCAAGTCTCGTGATTCATACCGAACTCAGAGACGATAACGATCTTTCGGATTCTGAAAATTTTATCAAAAAGAAGGGTAATATTCTTATACCCGAGATTGCCGATGAAAACTATCCACTGATATTTCTGATCAATGAAAATAATGAAGTTCTGTTCGCATTCAAAGGATATAATATGAATATTGCCGATCTGCTCCTTAAAAAGATCAGGAATAATTAGAATTCTCCTATTGAGTTAAGGCTTTAAATATCGTATATTCCACCTGAAAATTTTGGAACAGTAATGAAGAGGAAAAAGAAAAATACAGGCATAATAATACTGCTGGTTTCGGTTCTTGCTCTAAGTTATTATTTCTTCTTTACCGGCAATTATTCAATAATCAGGCTTATGGAAGAAAGAAGGAATTACGATAAAACAAGATCCGAAGTTGATGAATTGAACCAAAGGATCGAAGATCAGAAAAAAGAGAATGAACTTTTAAAAGAACAGGACCCTTTCGAAATGGAAAAAAAAGCCAGAGAAAAAGGCATGATCAAGGAAGGGGAAACAATATATAAATATGAAATAGAAAAGGAGAACTGAAAGATGGCATTCAATCTGAGAAACAGGCATTTTCTGAAAGAGCTTGATTTTACAAAAGAGGAACTCGTATTCCTTCTTAAACTCTCGAAAGACCTGAAAGCGGCAAAATACGCAGGATATGAGCAGCAGAAACTTACAGGCAAAAATATAGCGCTTATTTTCGAGAAGGCATCCACCCGTACACGCTGCGCTTTTGAGGTTGCCGCATACGATCAGGGAGCTCATGTAACTTATTTGGGACCTACGGGCAGCCAGATGGGTCTCAAGGAGACGATCAAAGATACTGCAAGAGTTCTCGGAAGAATGTACGACGGTATAGAATACCGCGGATTCGGTCAGGAAATAGTCGAAGAACTTGCAGCTTATGCCGGAGTTCCTGTATGGAACGGTCTTACAAATGAATGGCACCCTACCCAGATGATGGCCGATGTTATGACAATGACCGAACACTGCAGCAAGCCTCTTGAGGAAATTTCTTACGCATATGTAGGAGACGCCCGTTTCAACATGGGAAGATCGCTTCTCGTGATTGGCGCTATACTCGGAATGGATGTAAGGATCGGTGCGCCGAAAGGACTTCTGCCGGATGCAGAGCTCATCAAAACATGCAAAAAGATCGCAAAAGAGTCAGGTGCGCGCGTTACGATCACCGAAAATGCCGAAGAAGCGGTTAAAGGTGTTGATTTCATTCATACCGATGTATGGGTTTCAATGGGCGAACCGAATGAGGTCTGGGAGCAGAGAATAAAGCTGTTGAAGCCTTATCAGGTGAATCCGGCTCTTATGAAAAAATCAAAGAACCCGAATGTGAAGTTCATGCACTGCCTTCCTTCGTTCCATAATGCTGATACAATACTCGGAAAAGAAGTGTCAAAGCAGTTCGGACTTAAAAACGGTATCGAAGTGACTGAAGATGTCTTTGAGTCAGAGGCTTGCGTAGCTTTCGATCAGGCAGAGAACAGAATGCATACGATAAAAGCGGTCATGGTAGCCACTCTGGGACAATAAAATCAAATTGAGGAAAACATGGGCATAAGAGCAGGCATAGTAGGTATAACGAACATAGGTAAAACAACGATATTCAATGCACTGACATCATCAGAGGCGGAATCGTCAAACTATTCATTTTCGACCATAAAGCCGAATAATGCGGTGGTTGAAGTGCCCGATCACAGGGTTGACGAGATATTTGCCCATGTGACCAGCAATAAAAAAGTGTATAATCATCTCGAAATAATGGATATTGCCGGTCTTGTAAGCGGATCGTCCAAGGGTGAAGGCCTCGGTAATAAATTCTTAAGTGATATAAAGCTCGTTGACGCTATCCTGCATGTCGTAAGATGCTTCGAGGATGAAAATGTAGTCCATGTTGACGATACAATAAATCCTGCAAGGGACATCGAAAATATCGAAACTGAGCTGATCGTAAAAGATCTTGAAACTGTTGAGAACAGGATTGCAAAGAACGAGAAACTTGTCAGGGCAAGAGACAAAGCCGCGATGGATATGCAGCCGCTCTACGAGAAACTTTTTGCGAAATTGAGCGAACTTGAGCATCCCAGAAATCTTGATCTTTCAGAACAGGAGATCGAATCATTAAAGGATCTTAACCTTTTAACACTCAAGCCAGTCATATTTGTAAGTAATATATCAGAAGAAGAACTTATGAACGGCGAAGATTCAGAATATACTAAAGCTGTGAAAGAGTATGCCAAAAGAACAGGATGCGGTGCTGTAAAGATCTGCGGCAAGATCGAGGCCGAACTTTCACTGCTTGAACCTGAAGAGAAAGCCGAGTTCTTAAAAGACTACGGTCTGAAAGAACCCGGCCTGAATCTTCTTATCAGGGAGACATACGACCTGCTCGGATTAAGCACCTTTCTGACGGAAGGCGAGATCGAGGTCAAGGCGTGGAATATAAAAAAAGGCATGACCGCACCTCAGGCTGCCGGAGTTATCCACACCGACTTCGAAAAGAAATTCATCAAGGCCGAAGTTATATCTTATCAGGATTTCGTTGACTGTAATTTCGACAGGAGCATCGCAAAGCAGAAGGGAAAGGCAAGGCTGGAGGGTAAGGAATACATAGTTCAGGACGGCGATGTGATCATATTCAGGTTCGGGAAATAAATGGAACTTGAAGTTATCAGACATAAAACCGCGGAGCTTTTTTTTACGGGATTTTTCCCTGAAGATGTTGCCGCATCGTACTCGTATCAGCTCCAGAGGATGTTTGAATCCGGGGCGGCAAGGGAAGGTGACTATTTTGTAGTCAGAAAGAACGCTAAGCCCTATCTAAATGTCGAGATATTCAGAAATAACACCAGAAGAATCTGGGAAAAACCGCCCTCATTTGCCCTGGGTATTATTCCTGAAGATGAAAATGAGACCGGACAGGCACTCGAACTCATCTTTGATTTTCTTGACGACCCGGTTTATTATTTTAAGGCTGAAGACAGGCTTGAGATCGTTATTTCTGACGATTGGAAGGCATACGGAACGGTAAGAGATATTATTCCGGCTCACGGTTATAAAAAATTCGGACAGTTTGAAGATTACGAACTGAAATTATCTGAAAGTACAGATGAGCATAGTACGAGCTTGAATTTTGAACCATTTACCGACCTCGAACCGGAATCAAGATTTAATCTTGTATATGAAAACGATCAGGCAGTTGAATTTTTCGACAATATCAACCCCGGTAAACTTTATCAGGATTACATAGAGGAAGGCTACGACAGTGAGCCCCTCTGGAAGTTCTTCACCGAAAAGGAAAGTCCGGCAGGCTTTATAATGCCTGTTTTCACTTCGGGGCTAAAGAATGAGCTGAGACTGCTGAATTACTCATATACTGACCGAAATGATTTCGCCGCCGCTGCGGTTTCTGAAATGATCAGGATCGCAAAAGAAAACAATATCAAGAAGTGTACATTCGCCGTTAAATCTGATGACAGAAAATTCGTATCCGTACTTAAAGAGACAGGAGCGGTCAAAACCAATTCATTTGAAAGATACGCCAAGAAATGAACCTGATAACTGAAATTGATAATAAGATACTCTTCTTTTTTAATAACACTTTAAGATCGGATGTTCTTGACTTGCTTTTCGTTTTTCTGTCCGACAGAAAAAATGTTTGGGTTTTAATACCTGTACTCGCTCTTACAATATATATAATGTACAAGAAAGAGAGTAAGCCTGACTACAAAAAGCTCATATTCGTAATTCTGACAGCAGGAATTGCAGTCGGCCTATCAGACCTTATCAGCTCAAGAGTTATCAAACCTCTGTTCGAAAGACCAAGGCCGTGCCAGGTACTTGAGGGACTATATTTCTGGAGATCAAAGGCACAGGAATGGGTAATAACGGACGGTATAAGATCTTTTAAATCGTCTTTCTCTTTCGTATCTTCACACGTTTCCAATTCCATGGCAGCCGCAACTGTGCTTTGCATTTATCATAAAAAATACTGTGCGGTTTTTATTCTTACATCTCTTCTGATAGGTCTGTCAAGGATGTATCTCGGAGTTCATTACCCCTCAGATGTTCTTTTTGGCTGGATAGTCGGATGCTTGACGGCTTTGGGAATGCTGAGGCTGTTCAAATTCGTTTCGTTCAAGTATGAAAACCTAAAATATTTTCGGATATTTTTTAGTTGATTTACTTGCTTTTGAACTTTATATTATCATATCACAGGTAATGTGTCTTAATTTAAATAATTGCAGGTTAGAAAATGGCTGATGTTAAAATACTTGTTGTAGATGACGAAGAGAACATGCTTTCAATGCTCAAAACTTTTTTTGTAGAAAGAGGTTTTGAATGTTTCACCGCGGGTAACGGAGTAGAGGCTTTAGAAGTACTTGAAAAAAATCCCGTTGATATCGTTATTACTGACATGAAAATGCCCGAGATGGACGGTATGGAGCTTTTGAGCATCATTAAAGAGAAGTATGAAGATATTTCAGCTGTAATAATGACCGGATTTTCAGAAGAATATACAACAATCGAAGCCCTTAATCTGGGAGCTGACGGCTATATCACCAAACCTTTTCGCAACAAAGAACTTTTACTTATTCTGAAAAGGATCCAGCAAATAAACCAGTATGAATAGATCTGTTCTATTTTCGTTTTTACTTTTCCTGATACTGATCTCATGCACTCCGACCGTATCGGAGAAGGGAAAGAGCATTCAGGAAAGAATAATTTCGGAAATGTCAGTAGAGCAGCCCCAAGAAAATCTTCCGGAAGAAAAAATACAGGAACAGGCAGATCTTCCGTCAAAGCACACGGTGAGAATAGGTATTCTCGATGACGAACTGAGGATCATGTTCTCATTCACCGGTCTGTACTCCGTACACAGTCAGGACAAGCGTATATTCAAAAAAAAAAAATCCGCGGGTACCTGGAAAATCTATCCTGAGAACGAAAAAATAGTTGCCGAAAATATTGAATCGGGAGAATCGATCACGGTAGTCGGGGACCTGATATTTAAGCCTGAACAGATATCTTCATACCTGACTTTGAGCAAAATCGCTTCAGGCAAACAGTGGGTATGGCCGGATTCAAAATCCAGGAGCTATAAAGGAAGCATTGAATTTATTAATATTAATGGTAAGATAACGGTCGTAAACGAGGTCGGTATTGAGCAGTATGTTTACGGAGTAGTTCCTTCTGAAATGCCTTCGGGCGCACCAGTTGAAGCTCTAAAAGCCCAGGCAGTGCTGGCCCGGACAAATGTTTTTTCAAAAATAGGATCAAAGTATAAGGATAAACCATATTCCCTTTCCAGCGACATATACAGTCAGGTTTACACAGGAATAGATCATGTAAACACAAGAACGGATAAAGCTGTTGATGAGACGCGGGGTATGATCTTGACCTACGGAGGAAAAGCTGTTGATGCCGTATTTCATTCAGTTTGCGGAGGGTATCTTGAAGGCAATGATGTGATCTGGGGAAGTAAGAGACTCCCCTATCTGAATCCGAAACCTTCGTTTTCCTCCAACATTAGAATTTACGGGGATCTCTCGGTTGAAAAGAATTTCAGGAATTGGATAGATTCCAGACCGGAATCATACTGTAATATGGACAATAAAAATATTCCCGCCGGTCTGGAGTTCGTAAAAAAATATTACAGGTGGGAAGTTAAAATCCCAAGGTCCAGGCTTGAAAAAACGATCAGATCGTCCACAGGCGTTGACGTCGGCAGTATTAAAGATATAAGCATTGTATCGAGAGGTGAGTCGGGAAAGGCCAAAAGCGTGCTGATTTCAGGATCGAAAAATAATGTCACTATTACAAGAGAGCTTAATATAAGGAAGAAGCTGGCATCTCCTCCGCTCTACAGCGCAAACTTCTATGTTGTCAGATCAAGCGCAGATAAAAACGGTTATCCTGAATATTTTATTTTAAAAGGTGCCGGTTTCGGGCACGGGACAGGTATGTGTCAGACAGGTGCGGTAGGAATGGCTCTTACAGGTAAAAATTACAGAGAGATTCTTGATTTCTATTTTCACGGTGCAGAAATAAAAGAACTCGGCGAGTGATTTAATAATTTCCAATAAGTTTAAAAATACATGAAAATTAACCGGAATTTTGTAAAAAAGATGTTGACATTGGATTTTATTATTCTTATATTCGTTTTCCGCAAAATTTCGGGTTTGCGAATTGACGAAAAAATAAAGCGGTTTCATGCCTGAAAAGAGCATGGAGGACAGAGAGAAAAAATTGAAAAAATGTTAACATAGAAAAGATTATATTGGAGAAGTTCAATGCCAACAATCAACCAACTGGTAAGATTTGGAAGAAAAGACATCAAAAAGAAAACCAAATCTCCGGCAATGCAGTCATGCCCCCAAAAAAGGGGAGTCTGCACAAAGATAACCACCTTTACACCTAAGAAGCCAAATTCGGCTTTGAGGAAAGTAGCAAGGGTAAGGCTTTCTAATTCGATGGAAGTGTGGGCCTACATTCCGGGCGAGGGACACAACCTTCAGGAACACGCGGTAGTTCTAATCAGAGGCGGAAGGGTAAAAGACCTTCCGGGTGTCAGGTATCACATAATCAGGGGTACGCAGGATACTGCAGGCGTCACGGGAAGATTGCAGTCCCGTTCGAAATATGGAGCTAAAAGGCCTAAAAAGTAAAGAATGAGGAATTAAATGTCCAGAAGATCCAAGGCGATTAAAAGAAAAATTTTACCCGATCCTTTGTTTAAGGACCTGGTAGTTGCCAAGTTCATCAACTGCATGATGACATCCGGAAAAAAATCCACTTCCGAAACTATTTTCTATTCGGCTCTTGAACTTATCGAACAGAAAGAAAAAGGAAAGAAGGGAAACGAGACTTTCAGACAGGCGATCGAGAATGTTAAACCGGTTCTTGAAGTTAAATCAAGAAGGATCGGCGGTTCGAATGTTCAGGTTCCTCTCGAGATAAGGTCCGAAAGAAAAGAAGCTCTCGCTATAAGATGGATAATTGCCAACTCAAGAAAAAGAGCGGGTAAATCAATGTCGTCAAAGCTTGCAGATGAGCTTATTGCAGCTGCAAAGAACGAAGGCGCATCAATTAAGAAGAAGGAAGACATGCACAAAATGGCAGAAGCCAACAAGGCTTTCGCTCATTTCAGGTTCTAAAAAACAGCTATGACTCTTGAAAAACTGAGAAATATCGGCATAATGGCCCATATCGACGCCGGAAAGACCACCACCACCGAAAGGATCCTGTTCTACACAGGAAAGCTTCATAAGATCGGAGAGGTGCACGACGGAACGGCTGTTATGGACTGGATGCCTCAGGAACAGGAACGCGGGATAACGATCACTTCTGCAGCTACTACATGTGTCTGGAAAGACTACTCGATCAATATCATAGATACTCCGGGGCATGTGGATTTTACTGTTGAGGTGGAAAGATCATTAAGGGTGCTTGACGGCGCTATAGCTCTTTTCTGCGGGGTCGGAGGTGTCGAACCTCAGTCTGAGACAGTATGGAGACAGGCGAATAATTACAAAGTTCCCAGAATAGCTTTCGTGAACAAAATGGACAGAGTCGGAGCGGACTATTTCAATGTGCTTGATATGATAACTGAAAGGCTGGGAGCTCATCCTATAGCTGTTCAGATCCCCGTCGGAAGCGGCGTGATGTTCGCGGGTGTTATTGACCTTATCAGATTCAATGCGAGGATGTACAGTCAGGCTGACGGCCTCATCTTTGAAGAGATGGATGTTCCCGAAGACCTATTAGAGTCAGCAAGGCACTACAGGGAAATTCTTCTTGAGTCTATTTCCGATTACGATGATGAGCTGATGGAAATGTTCCTTGACGGCAAAGAAATATCCGAAGCCCGGATCAAGCAGGCTATCAGAAAAGCCACGCTCGATCTTAAGATCGTTCCGGTTTTCTGCGGTTCGGCGTTCAAGAACAAGGGTGTTCAGGCTCTGCTTGACGGAGTCATTGACTATCTGCCGACGCCTCTTGACACAGAGTCGTATTCCGGTTTCAAATGGGACAGTGAAGAGGTTATTTCAAGAAAACCAAGAATTGATGAACCTTTCTCTGCTTATGCATTCAAAGTTGCGACTGATCCCTATGTAGGAAGACTGATCTATCTGAGAGTTTATTCGGGAAAGGCTAAAGTGGGCGATGCTGTTATTAACTCCAACAATGTCAAAAAAGAAAGGATCGGCAGGATACTTCAGATGTTCTCCAACAAAAGAGAGGACAGGGACTACTGTCAGGCAGGTGATATTGTAGCTGTTGTAGGTCTCAAGAATACAAAAACCGGCGATACTCTGAGTGATGTCAACTCCAGAATAAGGTTTGAAACTCTGAAATTCCCGGATCCTGTAGTTCATCAGGCTATTGAACCGAAATCAAAAACGGATTCCGACAAGCTTACTGATTCTCTCTTGAAGCTTACGGAAGAAGACCCGACCTTCGTTATTAACTTTAATGAAGAGACAGCACAGACGGTTATTTCAGGGATGGGAGAGCTCCATCTGGAAATTATCATAGACAGATTAAGAAGAGAATTCAATCTGCAGGTCAATGTCGGGGAGCCGCAGGTGGCTTACAAAGAGAAAATGAGAAAAGAAGTTGCGATCGATTACAAGCACTCGAAACAGACCGGCGGTAAAGGTCAGTATGCTCATGCTGTTATGAATGTATCTCCCGGCGAACCTAATACCGGTCTCGTCTTCATAAATAAGGTCACAGGCGGCAGGATACCAAAAGAATATATTCCCGCTATCGAAGAGGGTATAAAAGGCGCGATGACAGCAGGACCAAGCGCGGGATATCCCGTAGTAGATGTAAAGGTTGAGCTCCTTGACGGTTCCTATCATCAGGTTGACTCTTCCGAAATGGCTTTCAAGGTGTGCGGAAGCGCAGCTTTTAATGAAGCTGTTTCAAAATCGGGAACAGTGCTTCTTGAACCGGTAATGAAAGTCGAGATACATACCCCGATCACTTATGTGGGAAGTCTTACAGGGGATATTAACTCAAGGCGAGGAAAGGTTGACGATCTTATCCTCAAGAGCGAATATCAGGTTATAAGGGCGACAGTGCCTTTGTCCGAAATGTTCGGATACACAAACAGACTAAGGAATCTGTCTCAGGGAAGAGCCTCTTCGAGCATGGAATTCAAAGAGTATGTTCCGATGTCTGAAGAAGAAACAAAAAAGACGCTGAAGAAATTCGGCTATGTTTACAATAACTAAAAATAAGTTTATTGAACGGAGGTATTTAAATGGCTAAGGAAAAATTTGATCGATCCAAAGCGCACGTTAACATCGGAACAATTGGTCACGTTGACCATGGAAAGACGACACTGACAGCGGCGATAACTTTGGTTTTGAGCAAAGTGACAGGAGCTAAAGTCGTAGCGTTTGACGAGATCGACAAGGCTCCGGAAGAAAAAGCGAGAGGTATCACTATTAATACCGCTCACATCGAGTACGAAACAACAAAAAGGCACTATGCACACGTTGACTGTCCCGGTCACGCCGACTATGTAAAGAACATGGTTACAGGAGCGGCACAGATGGACGGAGCGATACTTGTTGTGTCAGCAGCTGACGGACCTATGCCTCAGACTAGAGAGCATATCCTTCTTGCAAGACAGGTGAACGTCCCCTACCTTGTTGTTTTTATGAACAAAGTTGACATGGTTGACGATCCCGAGATCCTCGAACTTGTCGAAATGGAAGTAAGAGAGCTTCTAGACTTCTATAAGTTCCCGGCTGACGATGTTCCTTTCGTGATGGGATCAGCTCTTCAGGCTCTTGAACACCCGGATGATCCTGAAAAATCAAAATGCATCATCGAATTGATGGATGCGGTTGACAGCTACATTCCTACTCCCGAAAGAGATCAGGACAAGCCTTTCCTTATGCCTGTTGAGGATGTGTTCTCGATAACAGGAAGGGGTACAGTTGCAACAGGAAGGATCGAAAGAGGTATTGTTAAGGTCGGAGAAGAGGTTGAGATCGTCGGTCTTACTGCAGGAAAGAAAAAATCGGTTTGTACCGGAGTTGAGATGTTCAGAAAGCTTCTCGATCAGGGACAGGCAGGAGATAATGTCGGTCTTCTTCTCAGAGGTATTGATAAGAAAGAGATCGAAAGAGGTATGTGTATCGTTAAGCCCGGCAGTGTAACTCCTCACACCAAGTTCAAGGCAGAGGTTTATGTGCTTACTGAAAAAGAGGGCGGAAGACACAAGCCTTTCTTCAATAACTACAGACCTCAGTTCTTCTTCAGAACTACAGATGTTACAGGTTCGATCACTCTTAACGAAGGCGTTGAAATGATCATGCCCGGGGATAACACGGAAATCACAGCTGAACTGATCTATCCTGTCGCTATGGAGCACGGATTGAGATTTGCCATAAGAGAAGGCGGAAGAACGATCGGCGCCGGCGCTGTAGCCGAGATCGTTGAGTAGAAGTTGATAACTAAGAGGTAAAAATGGCTGCACAGAAAATAAAGATCAGACTGAAATCATACGATTATCATCTGATCGACATATCGACCGAAAAGATCATTAAGAAAGCCAGAGAAACGGGGGCGGTAGTATCCGGCCCCGTACCTCTGCCGACTAAAAAGACCATCTATACTGTTCTTAGGTCACCTCATGTGAACAAGAAGTCAAGAGAGCAGTTCGAAAAGAGGATCTATAAAAGACTGGTCGAGATATTAAACTCAAAAACCGAGACTATGGAAGCCCTGACAAAACTTGAGCTTCCCGCTGGTGTTAATGTTGAAGTTAAAGTAGTATAAAGGCGCATTAAATGAACTTCATTTTAGGAAAAAAATTAGGAATGGCGAGCTTTTTCGGACCAGCGGGCATGGAGTTTCCCGTGACTATAGTTCAGGCCGGACCATGTAAGGTGGTTCAGGTCAAAACTGTCGAAAAAGACAAATACGAAGCCGTTCAGATCGGTTTTGAAGACCAGAAAGAGTCGAGGGTTAACAAACCTTTGACGGGTCATTTCAAAAAAGCCGGCGTAGAAGTAAAGAAGCACTTAAGGGAATTCAGGTATGACGGAGCATCAAAAATGGAAGTCGGCTCCGAAATAAATCTGAGCTCTTTTCACGAAGGTGACAACCTTCTGGTTTCGGGAATTTCGAAAGGAAAGGGATTTCAGGGAACTGTAAAAAGATGGGGTATGAGCCTTCAGGGAATGTCTCACGGAACGCACGAATCGAAAAGAGGATCGGGATCAA
This sequence comes from Candidatus Delongbacteria bacterium, assembly GCA_016938535.1. The sequence continues at coordinate 27,327 of JAFGUL010000117.1, read as the reverse complement.
TTGGTCAGTGTGCGTGGCCTTCAAGGGTAATGAAGGGTAAAAAGATGGCCGGAAGAATGGGTAATGACAAAGTTACCATTAAGAATGTTGAAATTCTTAAGGTCATTCCGGAAAAGAATATACTTTTCATAAAAGGATCACTTCCCGGAGCCAAGAACGGAATATTAAGAATCATCAAGTTGGAGGCATAATGAAGCTTGCGGTATATGATATTGAAGGTAAAAAAACCTCTGTTGAAGTTGATCTGAATAAAGAAGTCTTTGGCCTGGAACCTAATTACAGCCTCGTTCATCAGGCGGTAAAGGTTTATCTTGCCAATCAGAGACAGGGAACGCATAATGTGAAAAGCAGATCCCAGATGAATTTTACTACCAAGAAGATGTTCAAGCAGAAAGGAACCGGCGGAGCAAGAAGAGGCGACAGAAATTCACCGGTGCTCGTAGGCGGCGGAAAGACTTTTGGACCGAGCCCGAGAGATTATACGATGAAGATGAATAAAAAGCAGAAGGTTCTCGCCAGAAAATTCGCTTATTCGGACAAAGCTGCTAACAATAGAGTTTACCTGATCGATAATTTTGTTTTCGACGTTCCGAAAACTACAAAAATGGTCAATGTTCTTTCGGGTATGGAGGTATTGGGTAAAAAAGTACTGGTTCTTGTAGATACATACAGTTATCTTGACGACGAGAACAAATACAACAACTCGATCAACCTGCTGAAATCTATCTCGAATATTAAAAATGCGAATGTTCAGCTGGCTGACACTGTTTCAACTTATGAAATAATGAACGCCGACTGCCTGATCATTCAAAAGGACGCTTTACAAACTATTGACAGGGTGAATGCATAATGAAGATTATATTGAAAAGACCCTTGATCACCGAAAAAACCAGCAAACTTCAGGAAAAGAACAATCAGTATGTTTTTCTAGTAGGTGTAAATGCCAATAAGATTGAGATCAAACAGCAGGTTGAAAAAAAATTCGGAGTTACGGTTAAATCGGTAAATACGATCAATTACGAGGGCAGAAAGGCCAGAGTAGGAAGGTTTTTTGGAAAGAAAAGCGATTTCAAAAAAGCGGTAGTTACTTTGAACAAAGACCAGAAACTTGATATTTATGATCAGGTTTAAGAAAAGATTGAAATCGTAAAATCAGCAGATTTGGAGTAAAAAAATGCCAGTAAGAAAATTTAAACCATACACGCCAAGCAGAAGGTTCATGACTATTTCGGATTTCACCGAGGTAACAAAGTCAACACCGGAAAAGTCATTGCTCAAAACCAAGAAAAAGACAGGCGGTAGAAATAATCTCGGGCGTATTACAACGCGTCATATCGGCGGCGGACACAAGCAGGCGCTCAGGATTATTGATTTTAAGAGAGACAAGCACAATATACCGGCAAAGATAGCTGCAATAGAATATGATCCGAACAGAACTGCTAGACTGGCTCTGTTGTTTTATGCAGACGGTGAAAAGAGATATATTCTTGCGCCCAACGGCCTGAAAGTAGGCGATACTGTTGTATCCGGAGAAAGTGTTGAGATCAGACCGGGTAACTCGCTGCCCTTAAAAGCTATACCTGCCGGTCAGATGGTTCATAATGTGGAATTAAAGATCGGAAAGGGCGGACAGATAGTCAGATCCGCCGGCGCATACGCGGTTTTAATGGCTAAAGACGGGAATTACTGTCACCTGAAGATGCCGTCAGGCGAGGTAAGACTTGTACATCATAACTGTTATGCGACACTCGGACAGATAGGTAATGTGGATCATTTCAATCAGGATCACGGTAAGGCAGGAAGAAAGAGATGGCTCGGTGTAAGACCGACAGTCAGAGGTGCAGCCATGAATCCGGTTGACCACCCGCACGGCGGCGGTGAGGGTAAAACATGCGGCGGCAGGCAGCCCGTATCTCCATGGGGAGTTTATGCGAAGGGCTATAAAACAAGAAAGAAGAACAAGCCTACCGACAAATATATTATTAAAAGAAGAAAAACAAAATAACGGGGATTTTTGAATGCCGAGATCTGTAAAAAAAGGTCCGTTCGTTGACGACCATCTTTTAAAGAAGATCGAAAAGATGAACAAGACGAAACAAAAGAGCGTTATAAAAACATGGTCAAGAAGATCGACTATAGTTCCTGAGTTTATGGGGCATACGATCGCCGTTTATAACGGTAAGCAGTTCATTCCTGTTTATGTAAGCGAGAATCATGTCGGTCATAAACTTGGTGAATTTTCATTGACAAGAGTGTTCAGAGGTCATCCTGAGAAGAAATCAGAAAAAGCCTCAAAGAAAAAATAAGAGGGAACGATGGAAGCATACGCAAAAGCAAAATGGGTAGGTTATCCTGTCAATAAAGTAAGACTGGTAATGGATCTTGTCAAAGGCAAAGATGTGGAGTCGGCTATAAACATTCTGAACTTCACTCCTAACTTTGCGGCAAAATCGATCCAGAAAACGATCAAATCGGCAGTAGCCAATCTGATCGAGAACAACCGTGAAACTACAATTGACACAGGCAGCGTTTTCATAGACACGATGTACGCCGATGAAGGACCTACTATGAAAAGGTTTAAACCTCGCGCTCAGGGAAGGGCGACAAGAATAAGAAAAAGAACCAGCCATATCTATGTTAAGGTAAAGCTGGCAACTAAAGAATAGGAGGGCTTTTTGGGTCAGAAGTGTAATCCGATAGGGCTTAGACTTGGAATTAATAGGACTTGGAATTCAATCTGGTTTGACCAAAAGGATTTTGCGTCGAAACTGATGGAAGATCTTAAGATCAAGAAGTATGTTGCCACCAGACTGAAAGAAGCCTCTATTTCCGAAGTTAGAATCGAAAGAAAACCTAAAGAGATAAATCTAAGTGTTCACACTGCAAAACCGGGTATCGTTATCGGAAGAAAAGGCGCTGAGATTGAAAAGCTTAAGGAAGAGCTCAAAACGGTTTTTAAGAAGCAGATAAACCTTAATATTTACGAGGTAAAAAGGCCTGAAACCAATGCTTTTCTGATAGGTGAATCTATTGCAAGGCAGCTCGAAAAAAGGATCAATTTCAGAAGAGCGTTAAAAAAAGCGATTGACTCTGCAATGAAGGCCAATGTTCAGGGAATAAAAATTCAGTGCAGCGGAAGACTCGGTGGAACCGATATAGCAAGAACAGAGGGCTATCACAAAGGAAGAGTACCTCTTCACACGCTCAGGTCGGACATTGATTACGCTAATGTTGAAGCGCACACTCAGTACGGCAGGATCGGCGTTAAGGTTTGGGTATGCAATGGTGAAAAATACGGTTATCTCAATAATAAATCTTAGCGGAGAATCTACATTATGTTAATGCCGAAGAAAATAAAACACAGAAAAGTTCAGAAGAACCTGAAAAAAGGACTTGCTTACAGAGGCAGCATGATCTCTTTTGGAGATTTCGGTCTGAAGGCTATGGAGCAGTTCTGGATGACATCAAGGCAGATCGAAGCAGCCCGTATCGCGATCAACAGAACGATGAAGAGGGGCGGAAAGATGTGGATCAGAGTATTCCCCGACAAACCGATCACAAGCAAACCTGCAGAAACAAGAATGGGTAAGGGTAAAGGCGCTCCGGATCACTGGGTGGCCGCGGTAAGACCCGGAAAAATTCTTTTCGAAGTGCAGGGTGTAACGGAAGAAGTTGCAAGGGAAGCGCTGACACTGGCTTCAAGCAAACTGCCGGTTAAGACAAAGATATGTTCAAGAAACGAAATTGGAGAATAATTGATGAAAGTCGCTGAGATAAGAGAACTGAATATAGATGAGCTTGCAAAAAAAATCAGACTTGCAAAAGAGGATCTTGCCGATTTGAATTTCAAGCATTCTCTGAATCAGTTGGAAAACCCGATGATGATCAGGAATCTGAGAAGAGAGATCGCCAGAATGCAGACGATAGTTACCGAAAAAGAGAATACCAAATAATCTCTGCGTATCTGTAAGCTAATTAATCTCGAAAGACAACTTGTTGGAGCAAAAAAAGAATGAATGAAAAAAGAACAAATTTAAAAAAGGTAAGAACGGGACTCGTTGTAAGCGACAAAATGGATAAAACCATTGCCGTCCAGATCGTAAGAAAGGTTAAGCACCCTACTTACAAGAAGTTTTACAACAGAACCAAAAAGTTTCTGGCTCATGATCCCGAGAATACCTGCAGCATAGGCGATACAGTCAAGATTGCGGAATGCAGAAAATTAAGCAAAAACAAATCTTGGTATCTGGTCGAAGTTGTAGAAAGGAAAAAATAACAATTAGGGTACTGAAATGATACAAGAAGAAACCAGATTAACAGTTGCCGACAATACAGGAGCGAAATCTTTACTGGCCTTCAGGATTCTGGGGGGCTCAAGAAAAAAGTACGCAAGAGTGGGCGACATTATCGTGTGCTCTGTAAAGAGTGCCATCCCGGGCGGTTCAATAAAGAAGGGCGAAGTTGTCAAAGCGGTAGTTGTAAGAACAAAAAAAGAGTTCAAAAGACCCGACGGTTCATACATCAGATTTGACGAAAATTCGGCAGTGATACTGGACGACAAAGGAGAACCTAAAGGCACGAGGATCTTCGGGCCGATAGCAAGAGAGTTAAGGGAAAAAGGATATATGAAAATATTATCACTGGCCCCTGAGGTTCTTTAAAAATTTAAAAAGGGTTTGCTAAAATGAAAATTATTCGAGACGACAAGGTTAAAGTTATAGCCGGCAATAACAAAGGGAAAACAGGAAAGGTTCTAAAGGTTATTGTTGACAAGAACAAACTGATAGTTGAAGGTGTAAATCTTGTCAAAAAACATCAGAAGCCGAACCAGACCAATCAGCAGGGCGGAATAATCGAAAAAGAAGCACCGATCAGCGCCTCAAATGTTATGCTGGTCTGCTCAAACTGCGAAAAAGCCGTAAGGATCTCAAAAAGAAGAACCGAAGACGGAAAAGCAGAAAGAATTTGCAAGTCTTGTAACAAAGCAGTTTAAGGAAGAGGATAAAATGGATAATCAACCAAGATTGAAAAAATTGTACCGCGAAACAGTAAGTCCTTATCTGATGGATAAGTTCAAATACTCGAGCGTAATGCAGGTTCCGAAGATCGAAAAGATCAAACTGAATGTCGGGGTCGGTGAGGCTATCAAGGATTCAAAACTGCTTGATTCAGCCGTGGAAGAGCTGACACTCATCTCAGGTCAGAAACCTGCAATAAGTATTGCAAAGAGATCAGTTTCGAACTTTAAACTCAGAAAGGGTATGAAGATCGGTGCTCATGTTACTCTGAGGAACACAATGATGTATGAGTTCCTTGACAGGCTGATCGAGGTATCAATACCCAGGATCAGGGATTTTCAGGGTATGCCTGCCGCATCATTTGACGGCAGGGGGAATTACAATTTCGGTATTAAGGAACAGACTGTTTTTACCGAAATTAAATTCGACAATGTTATCAGGGCTAACGGGCTTAATGTGACGATCGTGACAAGTGCTAGAACCGATGAAGAGGCTTTTGAACTTCTTAAGCAGATCGGTTTCCCGTTTAAGAAAACAAAAACCGAGGATATGTAATGGCAAAGAAGTCAATGATAGCTAAGGCTAACAAAACGCAGAAATTCAAAGTAAGACAGTATTCGAGATGCCAGAGATGCGGAAGACCCAGAGGATACATCAGAGAATACGGAATCTGCAGAATTTGTTTTAGGCAACTGGCGAATTTCGGAGAGATAACAGGCGTTAGAAAGGCAAGCTGGTAATCTAAGGTTTATACTCACAAGGAGAAAATTAAAAATGACAATGACAGATCCTATTGCTGATTTACTGACGAGAATTAGAAATTCGGCTAAATCACAGCATAAATATGTTGACATACCGGCCTCAAACATCAAAAGAAAGATCGTGAAGATCATGCTCGATCAGGGTTTTGTTGAGAAGTATGTGAACATCCGGGATAACAAACAGGGGATTTTAAGAGTCTATCTGAAGTATGACGAATACGGTAAGAGTTTAATTACCGGTCTGCAGAGGGTAAGTAAGCCCGGACTGAGGATGTATTCAAACGCTACTGAAATACCGAGGATCAAAAACAATTTCGGTATGGCGATTTTGTCAACATCAAAAGGTGTCCTCACTAACAAAAAAGCCAAAGAATTGAATGTTGGCGGCGAAGTATTATGTTATATTTGGTAAGAGGTGAATGAGTGTCTAGAATAGGAAGAAAAATAATTAAACTCCCCAAAGATATCAGCATTAAGCTTGAAGGAAAGAACCTGTCTGTTAAAGGTTCTAAAGGGGAACTGAGTTTAACTCTGCCGGAAGCGATTAATCTTAATACTTCCGAAGAATCCCTTGAAGTCGTAAGAGAGAACGAACTCAAGACTACAAGGGCTTTACACGGACTTTACAGATCTCTTATCAACAATGCAGTTATAGGAGTTTCTGAAGGTTTTACAAGAAAACTGATCCTTAACGGAGTCGGCTGGAAAATGGAGATCAAGGGAAATCATCTGATACTTAATCTGGGATATTCCCATCCGATCTACTTCATTATTCCCGACGGAATTACAATGGAGGCGACTCAGCCGGTCAGTAATTCGTCCGAGCTTAAGATCATGGGTATCGATAAAGAATTCGTAGGTTTGATCGCTGCTAAGGTCAGATCATTCAGAAAACCCGAACCTTACAAAGGTAAAGGATTCAGGTATTCTGATGAAACAATCATAAGGAAAGCGGGAAAAACTGCTAAGTAGTATATAGCGTAGGGTTGAATAAAATGAAAAACAAAAAAATCGAAACAAGATTAAGAAGAAAGAAAAGCATCAGAAAGAGCATTTTCGGTATGCCTGAAAGACCAAGACTCAGCGTTTTCAGAAGCAACTACCACATCTATGCTCAATTGATTGACGATGTGAACGGAAATACCCTTTTGAGCCTTTCCAGTAATTCAAAAGAAGTAAAGGCCGGCGGGCTTGAAGTGCCCAAGGAAATGAAAGGGAAATCAGGTATCGCTTTCGCGGTCGGTTTGCAGCTGGGGAAAAAGATATCTGAAAAAAACATCGAAGGTATTGTCTTCGACAGAAACGGTTATCTTTATCACGGTAGAGTTAAAGCTTTGGCAGACGGGATAAGGAAAGCCGGAGTAAAATTTTAATTTTTGAGAGGTGAAATTTGGCTCGGGAAACAAATAAAAAAGCTGCCAGAACAAAGGATGACGCCGTTCAGTTGATCGAGAAGATGGTTAAGATCAACAGAGTAACAAAGGTTGTAAAAGGCGGTAAGAACTTCAGCTTTAATGCTATAATGGTAGTAGGGGACGGAAAAGGCAAGGTCGGCCATGGTCTCGGAAAAGCGCTTGAGGTTACCGATGCTATTGCAAAGGGAATCGAGGAGGCTAAAAAGAACATGATCGATGTGGCCATGATAAACGGTACTGTCACACATGATGTTGTCGGTAAATTCGGAGCAGGCAAGGTCTTGCTTAAACCGGCAAGCCCCGGTACCGGTGTTATAGCCGGCGGAGTCGTAAGGTCCGTTCTTGAGTGCGCAGGTTACACAAATGTACTCTCCAAATGTATGGGCAGTTCAAACGCGCACAACATCGTTAAGGCGACCATCAGAGGACTGGCAAGTCTGAAAACAGAACAGGAAATTCTTAAACAAAGAAAAATTTCCAGAGAAAAGTTGTATAATTAATTTGGTTTCGTGAGGAAACGATGACAGAAAAAACATTGAAAGTAACGCTCGTAAAAAGCACTATCAGGCAGAAGAAAGACATAAAGGCCACCGCTTATGCTCTCGGTCTGAGAAAGATGAATTTTACAAAAGAGTTAAATGATACTCCCCAGGTCCGCGGAATGCTTTTTAAGGTTAAGCATCTGATCAGGGTAGAAGAAATTTAAAAAAACGGAAATAGACAGAATGAAACTAAATGAGTTAAGACCAGCTAAAGGGGCCGTTAAGAAGAAATTCAGAGTCGGCAGAGGAGTCGGGTCCGGTAACGGAAAAACTTCCGGAAGAGGACAGAAAGGACAAAAGTCCCGCTCGGGTTACAGCAGAGCTCTGTACAGCGAAGGCGGACAGACACCTTTGACAAGAAGACTCCCCAAAAGAGGTTTCAAGAACCGTTCAAGAGTTGAATATACAGTGATCAATGTGAGCGATCTTGAGAACATCGGCGAAAGCGTAATCACTCCCGAAGTACTGTACAGTAAAGGTCTGATCAAATTAGGAATGCCTTTAAAAGTACTCGGTAACGGAACGCTTACAAAAAGTGTAGAAGTTCATGCGGACAGTTTCAGCAAGTCTGCTGAGCAGAAAATTAATGAAGCTAAAGGTAAAGTGGTCGAGTTATGATCGAGAAACTACAAACAATAATGAAAATTCCGGAACTGAGAAAGAAGATCCTTTTCACGGTCGGAATTTTGTTCATTTGCAGAGTCGGAGCTCATATACCAATGCCTGGTATTGATGTCGGAGCTTTGAGCCATTATTTTAATCAGGCTCAGAACTCTCTGTTCGGGATGTTCGATATGTTTACCGGAGGTGCTTTTCAGAAAGCGGCAATATTCTCCATAGGTATCATGCCTTATATTTCGGCATCTATCATCATTCAGCTGCTGGGATCCGTCTTCCCCACCATCTCAAAAATGCAGAGAGATGAGGACGGGAGAAGAAAGATCACTCAGTGGACCAGATATGCAACCGTTTTTCTTGCGGCGGCACAGGGCTGGGGTGTAGCGAAGTTTCTTGTAAGCATGAACACTGAATATATGCAGGTCGTTCCGCATGTTACTACCGGATTCTATCTTATGACTATGCTTACGATAGCGACCGGTACTGTTGTTCTTATGTGGCTCGGCGAACAGATTACCGCTAAAGGAGTCGGGAACGGTATATCGCTTATAATTACAATAGGTATTATAGCGAGATTCCCTTCGGCTGTTCTGGAGGAATTCGTTCAGCTCAGGAACGGCAACAGAGAACTGGTTGTAGAGCTTATCGTATGGGTAGGTATGCTTGGAATGATCGCAGCCGTAGTACTGATGACGCAGGCTATAAGAAAGATCAATGTTCACTATGCTAAAAGGCAGACGGCGGGTAAGTCATTTCAAAATCAGATGTCATTCATTCCGCTGAGGCTTAACATGGCCGGAGTAATGCCGATAATTTTTGCGCAGTCGATAATGTTCTTTCCGACGACACTTGCTCAGTTTTTACCTGACGGTTCAGCCACAAAGAATATGATCATTACGCTTTTCGATTACAGATCGTTCTCCTATATGGGAATTTACATGTTCGTGATCATTTTCTTTACTTATTTCTATACTGCGCTTACATTCAATCCGGAAGATGTAGCCAACAACCTTAAGCAGAGCGGCGGTTTTATTCCAGGAGTCAATCCCGGAAAAAATACGGCCGACTACATTGACAGTGTTGTTACAAGAATATCACTTCCGGGAGCGTTGTTTTTGGGAATGGTGGCGATCATGCCGAATATTATTGTGATGATGTTCCCGGGACTGTCGTACAATCTCGCGGCTTTCTTCGGCGGAACAAGTCTGATCATTCTCGTCGGCGTAGCGCTCGATTCGCTGTCTCAGGTAGAGTCATATCTGCTTATGCATCACTATGACGGATTTTTGAAAACAGGTAAACTTCGCGGGAGAAGAAGCTGATGAACATCGTTCTCCTAGGAGCGCCCGGAAGCGGTAAGGGAAGTCAGGCTGAATTACTATCAGCTGATTTCGGCCTGATTCAGATCTCAACAGGAGATTTGATAAGGACCGCTATTTCTGCTAAAACAGATCAGGGTGTCCTTGCGAACGAATTTGTCATAAAAGGAAGTCTCGTACCGGATGATCTGGTGTTCAGCATTCTTAAACTGAGACTTGCTCAGCCGGATGCTGAAAAAGGCGTGATCTTCGACGGCTATCCCAGAAGCGTTGCTCAGGCTGAAGTTCTGTATGAGTATCTTCGCTCTACAGGGAAAAAGATAGACATGGTATTCTACATAACTTCGACCCCGGAAATTGTAGTGGAGAGACTGTTGTCGAGAAGGTTATGCAGCGTTTGCGGTACCGGCTACAACATGGTTTCCAATCCTCCTGTTGACAATAAATGTACTGAATGCGGAGGAGAAGTGATAAGCAGGTCTGATGATAATGAGGAAGTAATAAAGAACAGACTCGATATTTATTTCAAGACCACTAAACCGCTTGTTGAGTATTATTCCGAAACGGGTTTGCTTAGCGAGATCGACGGGGACAGGAAGATAATTGATGTTTACAGCGATCTTAAAAAAATCGTAAACGAAAAAACAAATAAAAAGTAGATATGGCCAAAGAAAACAACATAAAAGTAGACGGTGTGATAAAGGAAGCTCTTCCCAACGCTGTATTCAAGGTGGAGCTGGAGAACGGACATACGATACTTGCACATGTTTCCGGGAAGATGAGAATGTTCTATATTAAAATGGTACCGGGAGACAAGGTAAAAATAGAAATTTCGCCTTATGATCTGACTAAAGGCAGAATTGTTTACAGGAACAAATGATTTTTGGGAGTTAAGATGAAGGTAAGAGCATCTGTAAAAAAAATATGCGAAAGCTGTAAGGTAATCACGAGAAAAGGTGTGGTTAGAGTTATATGCAAAACAAAGAAACATAAGCAAAGACAAGGTTAAGGGAGGTAAATTTGGCTCGTATAGCTGGTGTAGATCTACCCAATAATAAAAGAGTAGAGATCGGATTGACTTACATCTACGGTATAGGAAGATCCACTTCAAGAAAGATTTTAGAGAGACTCAATATTCACTTCGATACAAAGATCAGTGAACTCTCTGAAGATCAGGTCGACGCGATCAGAAAGATAATCACGAACGAACATGTGATCGAGGGAACTTTAAGAACTCAGACGAAGCTCGCGATAAAGAGGCTGATGGACATCGGAAACTACAGGGGTATCAGACACAGAAAGAATCTGCCTGTAAGAGGACAGAGGACAAAGACAAACGCCCGTACAAGAAAGGGTAAAAAGAAAATGGCCATCAAGAAGAAGAAGTAATCACAGTTAAACATTTTGCTCAAGGGAGGATAGCTTGGCGCTGGATAAAAAAAGAAAAAAACTGAAAAAGAAAGAGAAAGTTGAACCTATAGGGGTAGCACATATTAAAGCTACATTCAACAACACAATCTTGTGTCTTTCAGACAGTTACGGCAATATCATCAACTGGTCAAGCGGCGGAAAAGTCGGTTACAAGGGTTCTAAAAAGAACACAGGTTTTGCGGCGCAGATGGCAAGTGATCAGATTGCAAAAGAGGCTATGGGACTGGGTTTAAGAAAGGTTCATGTCATCGTGAAGGGACCGGGCGCGGGAAGAGAATCTTCGATAAGGGGATTGAATGCCGCAGGGCTCGAGATCCTTTCGATAAAGGACATAACACCGGTACCGCATAATGGATGCAGGCCTAAAAAGAAAAGAAGAATATAATCATCATCGGAGAAAGAAAGAATGGCAAAAGACTTAACTCCAAGAGGTAAAATATCAAGGAAATACGGCGAAAATCTTTTCGGCCTTCCGAAGTTCGACAAAATTGTTCAGAAAAGGCCTAATGAACCCGGCCAGCATGGAGCTCAGGGTAGGAGAAAAAGGATTTCTGAATACGGACTTCAGCTGAAAGAAAAGCAGAAAGCCAAGTATATTTACGGACTGTTGGAGAAACAATTCAAGATAACTTACGAAAAAGCAAAAAAAGACAAGGGGATCACCGGTGAAAACCTGATGATCAGGCTTGAATGCAGGCTTGACACGATCGTTTACCGTTTAGGTTTTGCTCCGAGTCAGAGAGCTGCAAGACAGATGGTATCCCACAAGCATTTTTTACTGAACGGAAAACCGGCGAATATACCTTCAATGACGGTAAAACCCGAAGATACTATTTCAGTAAGGGAAAGATCAAAAAAAATGGAGATCATTCATGAGTCTCTTAAAAGGGTTAGTGAGAATCCGAGACCTTACCTTAAAGTAGATAAAGCTACTATGGAAGGCAAACTTATCGAACTACCGAAAAGAGATGAAATCCCCGAAAACATCAATGAACAATTGATAGTCGAACTTTATTCTAAATAAAGAGAGAAGAAAATGGCTGTTTTACCTTTCAAAATACCAGAATCCATAGAAGTTGTTTCTCTGAAGGAAGATCACGGAAAATTCGTTCTGTCTCCTTTAGAGAGAGGTTTCGGGATCACTGTCGCTCATGCGATGAAAAGAGTTCTTTTGTCTTCAATACAGGGAACTGCGATATACAGCATAAAAATTGACGGAATACTTCATGAGTTTTCGAGTATTACCGGCGTCAAGGAAGATGTTGCGATAATGATACTGAATCTCAAGCAGGTCAGGTTGGGGCTCAACGAAGGAAGAACTTCTAAAGTAACCGTAAACCTTAAAGGCCCGAAGGTTTTTACAGCGAAGGATATTGAAGATTCGTCGGGCGGCGAGGTCAAAGTTTATAACCCTGATTTTAAGATCGCCACTCTCAACGAAGATGCCGAATTCAGTATCGAGCTGAATATTAAAACCGGAAGAGGATATGTTTCATCGGATGAAAACCGCGACGACAACGACCCGATCGGAACTATAGCTATAGATTCGATATTCTCACCTATCGTCAGGGTCAGCTATCAGATAGACAACACCAGGGTCGGGGACAGAACCGACTATGAAAAACTTACTATGGATGTCTTCACAGACGCTTCGATAAGCCCTGAAGAAGCCATAACTTATGCGGGACAGATCCTTAGAGACCACGTTAATCTGTTCATAAAGTTTGAAGTTGAAGAAGAGTCGGGCGGATTCGAAGATGAAGATCCTGATGTCCTTAAAAAGAGAAATCTTCTTAAGATGTCAATCGAAGAACTTGAACTTTCTGTAAGATCGCACAACTGTCTTGCGGACGCAAAAGTGAAATCGATAGGCGATCTGGTAAGAAAAAAAGAAAGCGAAATGCTGAAATTCAGAAATTTCGGTAAAAAATCGCTTGCCGAGCTCAATAAAGTTCTTAAAGAAAAAGGGCTTGAATTCGGTATGGACGTGGATAAGTATCTGAATGACACGCAATCAAGAAAGAAGAAATGATATAGAGGGAATACAAGATGCGTCATAGTGTAAGAGGCAGAAAACTTAATAGAACTTCAAGCCACAGAAAGGCTTTGTTCAGCAATCTGACCGCTCAGCTTTTTGAGCATAAGCAGATAGTTACTACTTTGCCAAAGGCGAAGGAAACAAGAAAGTATGCCGAAAAAATGATTACTTTAGGCAAAAAAGGCGATTTGAACTCTTTAAGACAGGCTTTAAAGTTTTTAAAACAGAAAAAAGCCGTTTATACTGTTTTTAATGATATCGCACCTAAGTATATGAACAGACCGGGCGGATATACAAGAGTGCTCAAACTCGGTAACAGGAAAGGTGATGCGGCCGAAACTGCCGTTATTCAGCTTGTGGAGTTTGATGAAGAAGGCTCAGTCACCGCACCTGAACCTGTAAAAAAAGCAAAAGAAAAAAAGCCTCAGGTACAAGAAGAAAAACCTGCAGAAGAAGTCAAAGTTTCTGAACCGGAAGTTCCGGCTGAAGAAACAAAAGAACAGGAAAAAGAGTAACAGGCTTTAATTCAGATTTGTTCGGGGCGTAGCGCAGCCCGGTTAGCGCACCTGCCTTGGGAGCAGGGGGTCGGAAGTTCGAATCTTCTCGCCCCGACAAATTATAAGGGTGATCATAAGAAAAATGATTGCCCTTTTTTATTTAATTAAGAATATTTTTTCTTGTGTATAAGCGTATATTATTGTTATATTTATTTAAGTTTTTGCAATCGAAAACCGGAGGATCTTTTAATGATATGTAAGAAATGTAATACGCTTAACTCGAATGATGCGAAAGTATGTGTGAACTGCGGTCAGAAACTGGGAGCGGCAGCTCCAAAAACCGATCCGAAATCAGCCGCGAAACCGGCAGTTAACAGATTCGGATCAGCTCCAAAGCAGAAGCCTGCAAAGCAGAATGTTCCCGGCGCGAAAGAGAAGAAATCAAATCTTGGTGTTTTACTCCTGCTCCTGCTTATCGTTGTACTAGGCGGAGGGTATATTCTGGTTAACACGAGTTCCGGAGAAAAATACATAGAGGATGCAAAAAAAAATGAGATGTTCGGAGAATATATATCTCTCGCCGACAGTCTTCTCAAATCATATATGGGTGATCTGATACCTCAAAAAGAAGAAGAGAAGAAGCCCGAAGTTGTAGAAGAAGTAAAAAAGACAGAGGAAAAAGTTGATACTGAGCCTAAGAAACCCGTAATAAAGAGAGTTAACAGAGATATGCTTTATTACACTTCTCTCAAGGATAATATGAGAATGGTTCTTATTCCGGGCGGAACTGTTAAGATCGGGTCTGAAACTGAATCGGAGAATGAAAGGCCGGTCCACGAGGTTCATGTTAAAGAGTTCTATATAGATGAGCACGAAGTTACAAACTCACAGTTCAGAATATTTGTCGAGGAAACAGGTTACAAATTGCCCAGGCACATTCTTTTTGACAGGTTCAACGGCCCTCAGCAGCCTATAGTGGGTGTGTCTTATGAAGATGCTGCAGCTTATGCTAAATGGGCGGGGAAAAGACTTCCGACAGAATACGAGTGGGAGAAAGCTGCGAGGGGCGGACTTGAAGGTCTTAAATATCCCTACAGCAATGAAATGGATCCTGCAAAAGCCTGTTATGACCTTGATCCGGCAAATGACGGTCCTGTTGATGTAAAAAGCTACGAGCCGAATGACTATAAACTTTACGATATGGACGGAAATGTTTCAGAATGGACAAGTTCCACCGCAAAACCTTACCCGAACGGCAATCTTACAAAAGACTACGGTGAAGAATATATGGTCCTTAGAGGAGGAAGCTGGAGGGATATCCGGTCAGGCCTGACAGTTTCAAGAAGAGATTTTAAGGCTAAAAACTGGAACAGCAACGGTGCAGGATTTAGATGCGTAATGGATTATTAGTATTATAATCAGTATGAATCAAAATAAAAATTATAGATCACTTATGGATCTGATAATCAGAGAAAACCTGAAGCGGTATCTCGGATTCAGAAGCTCGGTGTATTCCCGCGATCTTCCTTTTGACACCGAGAAACTTAGCTTTAGACACAAACTGAATTTAAAAACGGAAGAAACTGTTATTGAAGAAGAAGATAAAATACTTACTTTTGATCAGCTGAAAGATGCTGTAGAGAACTGCAAAAACTGCGACCTTCACCTGACGCGCAAAAATGCTGTTTTCGGAAAAGGTTCGGATAAAAAGAAACTTGTGATCATAGGTGAAGCGCCCGGAAAAGATGAGGACGAATCAGGAGAACCCTTTGTCGGACGTGCGGGACAACTGCTCACGAAAATGCTTTCTGCGATAGACATTGACAGAGATGATGTTTTTATCTGTAATGTGTTAAAATGCAGGCCGCCCGAGAACAGAGATCCAAAACCTGACGAGATCGCCAAATGTTCCTATTATCTCGACAGACAGCTTGAATTTTTGAAACCTGACTATATCCTAGCTTTGGGAAGGATAGCGGCTCTCAGACTTTTAAAGATACAGTCTCCGATGAAAGAACTGAGAGAATCTGTGCATAAGTATAACAACATTCCCGTTTTAGTCACATATCATCCTTCTGCGCTTCTAAGAAATCCCAACTGGAAATATCCCGCATGGGAAGATCTTAAAAAATTAAAAGATCTTATGGATAAGGCAGATGAGTGAAATTCAGAAAAGAATAGCTCAGCTCAGAAAATTACTAAAAAAATACAATGATCTATATTACAAAGAAGGTATTTCTGAGATCAGCGATTATGAGTACGACAAACTTCTTAAAGAACTTGAAACACTCGAAACTAAAGCCGGTAACACAAGCCTTTTCGCTGAAGAAGAAGTCCCGGATTCTCCATCAGTAACAGTCGGCTCCGATCTTACAGACGGGTTTAAGAAGAGAAAGCATTTTAAGAAGATGCTGTCTATATCCAACAGCTATAATACACAGGATCTTATCGAATTTGACCGCAGAATTAAAAAATCTCTGCAAACCGAAACTGATATTGAATACTGCGTGGAATATAAGATAGACGGGCTGGCTGTATCTCTTGTTTACAGATCGGGAAAACTAAATTACGCACTTACTAGAGGTGACGGAGAGACAGGTGACGATATTACTGAAAATATGGTGACTCTCAGAGATGTACCTTTCGAGATATCCGGAGGTAAAGATTTTGAGATCAGAGGTGAAATATACATAAACAAAAGCGATTTCGCGGAGATCAACCGTTCCCGTGAAGAACAGGGGCTTGAACTTCTCGCAAACCCGAGAAATGCTGCCGCCGGTTCTGTTAAACTTCTCGACAGTAAAGAAGCTGCAAAGAGACCGCTCAGACTTATATCATACTACTTCGACGGAGACGGCTCGGCCTCAAAACAATCAGAAAACCTTGATCTTCTTGAAAATAAAGGCTTTCCCACATCAGGTTATTACGAAATATGCAGAAATATTGATGAAGTGATCAGTGTTTGCCGTCAGAAGGAAGAAGAAAAAAATGATCTTGATTTTGAAATTGACGGGCTGGTCATAAAAGTCAACGATATCAAACTCCGTGAAAATATAGGTGAAACATCGAAATCCCCAAAATGGGCTATAGCTTATAAATTCAAACCGGACAGAGCCGAAACGCTTTTGAAAGACATAATATTTCAGGTCGGAAGGACGGGAGCTGTAACTCCGGTAGCGGAACTTGAACCTGTCAGACTTTCAGGAACTGTTGTAAAAAGAGCAACGCTTCACAATTTCGATGAGATAAAGAAAAAAGATATCAGGATCGGTGATACTGTCGGTATAGAAAAAGCGGGGGAAATTATACCTCAGGTAGTCTCGGTCGATAAGGAAAAAAGAAGATCAGATTCAGCTGAATTTAAAATGATAGAAAACTGTCCTGTGTGCTCCGAGAAACTTGTAAAGCATGAAGACGAAGTCGTTTTAAGGTGTGTTAACGCTTCCTGTCCTGCGCAGCTTGAAAGGCAGATCATTCATTTTGCGGGTAAAGGTGCCATGGATATAGAGGGTATGGGGCCGAAAATGGTAAAGAACCTCCTTTCATCAGGGATCATTAAGAGTATTTCCGATATTTACCTGATCGGCAGTCATCAGTTGTCCGGGATTGAAAGAATGGGTGAAAAATCATCGGAAAAACTTTTAAAAGCTATTGAAGAAAGCAGGTCAAGAAGCCTGGAAAATCTTATTTTCGGTCTCGGGATCAGACATGTTGGCAAAGAAGCCTCGATCTCACTGGCTTCCAAATTCAAAAGTCTTGATAATCTTATTTCAGCTGATCAGGATTCTCTGACAGCAATTGAGGATATCGGAAAGATCATAGCTGGATCAATTACCGCATTTTTCTCAAATTCAAAAAATATTGAAATGATCAGAAAATTACAGGAATACGGATTAAATACTTTATATACGAACGAAAATACCGTTACGAATGATTATTTCAGAGGTAAAACATTTGTGATCACAGGTTCGTTTGACTTGTTTTCAAGGGAAGAACTTAGAGATCTGATAATCAAAAATAACGGAAAAGTTTCTTCATCAGTAGGTAAAAACACAGACTGTCTGATCTGCGGGGAAAATCCCGGATCCAAACTTGATAAAGCTTTAGAGGCAGGTGTAAGGATCATATACGCGAACGAACTGTACAGACTTATCGGCAAACTTTAATTTATTAGTTTTGTGCTTGACTATTTGACAAGTTATGGTTAATTTCTACAGTTAATTAAATGTAGAGTTATAAACTTGAGGAGTGTTATCAGATGAAAGTAGTTCTAAAAGTAATGTCGGCGGTGTTGATAATGGTTTGCACAAGCCTGTATTCAGCTTCACTTACCGGACATTCAGGCATGATGAAGTTAATGAACCCCGAAACTCACGGCAGCGGATATTTTTCGCTTAATCTTTCCACTCTTTTGGGAACGGGAGCAGAATCAGCAACTGATCTTCCCGACTCATTGAGGATAGTATCTTCTTCGAGCCTGAGTGACTATTTCCAGTCAACTAATCACCTTTCAGTAAATGTCAGTCTCGGTAACTATATTGACTTCGGCGGAAAAGTGTCTTTTGCTGTTGACTCAAGAAAGCTTGACGGTGAAAATTTCAGTCTTAAAAAAGTCAATAATGTTGAAATGGGATTAAGAGCATCTTTTAAAAGAACCGGGATTTTCAGAGCAGGAATGTATCTTTACGGTCAGATGCCGGTTTTGAAGAATTATGACGATATAACTGAATTCACTGATTATTCGGAAGTTGACGGAATTGATTATTCAGCCGCCAAAGATACGATAAGATATTACAACCACAGAAAATTCAGCGATGAGTTCCTTTACAATCCCATGGCGAGTTTCGGCGGAAAATTTTTAACTTCTGTCGGAAACGACTACTTTAGAGTTATCCTTAACGGGGGATATTTGTGGAGGACAGCGAGCGAAAAACTTCCCGAAGACTCTTCACTTCCCGATTGGAAACCGCCTACAATTAATATTCTTCCCGATTCATGGACTTTCGGAGCAGGAATGGACATCTACCTGGCTAAAAAAGCAAGAATGTTCTTTGAATGGGATGCTGAAATGCTGAAAGACAAACCTGATGTAATTGAAAGAAGATATCTGTCGGGAGCATCATATGTTACAGATACTACTGATGTCAGCATCTCAAACGAAGAGTTCATTCAGAGGCTTGGAGGCGGATTCAAGTTCATAGGGAATGAGAATTTTTCTGCTACAATAGGAGGTTTTTTCGCTTTGAGTGAAGATGCTCCGAAGTGGCAGATCTATACAGGAATAACTTTCTCGGGAAACTTCATTGATCCTGATACGGACAAAGACGGGGTCATAAACAAGATCGACCAGTGTCCGGGCACACCTCTCGGTCTGGAAGTTGACGAGTACGGCTGCCCTGATCCCGACAGAGACCTTGACAAAGTATGTGATCCCTGGGTAAGCGAACATGCTCTTTCAGAACAGTATGCAAATGTATGCAGGGGAATAGACCAGTGTCCTGATACTCCTCTCGGAGTTCCCGTTGACGAGAACGGATGTCCAATTCCTGATGAAGACGGAGACGGAGTTTGTGATCCATGGGTAGCTGAAAACAACCTTTCTGCCGATTATGCGCATATCTGCAAGGGCAGCGACCAGTGTCCCGGTACTCTTAAGGGGCTTCAGGTTGATGAACAGGGGTGCCCGAATGCCGACAAGGACGGTGACGGTATCTGTGATCCGTGGGTAGTTGAAAACGGACTTTCCGAAAAATACGAGCATATCTGTATAGGCACAGATAAATGTCCGGACACACCGAGAGGTATTTTAGTTGACAGCGACGGATGTCCCAATGTTGACAGGGACGGTGACGGCATCTGCGATCCTTGGATAATGGATAGAGGTCTTTCTGAAATGTATGCCCATATCTGTGTAGGCAGCGATAAATGCCCTGATGTTGCTGAAACTTTTAACGGTTTTGAAGATGAGGACGGATGTCCTGATGCGATCATACTGAAAAAAGATCAGACCATAGTACTTGACAACATCTATTTCAGACTCGGATCCGCTGATCTTGAACCTGAATCCTTCCCTACCCTCAACGCATTAAGAAGGGTATTTATTGACAACCCCGGTATTGTAGTTCAGATTGAAGGACATACCGACAGTCAGGGAAGCGATGAATATAATCTGAGACTGTCTCAGCAGAGAGCCGATACTGTCAGGAACTATATTGTTGAAGTTCTCGGAATCAGCACTGATCAGGTAAGTTCTGTTGGATATGGAGAAGCGAGACCTGTAGCTACAAATCAGACCTCCGCAGGAAGAGCGCAGAACAGAAGAATTGAATTTAGGGTTGTATCGACTAGATAAAAAAGAAATTCAAAGGAGATAAAATGTCTGACTTTAAAGAAAATAAAGATGAGAATTTCGAAGTCGACAGGTCGGAGATATTCAATTCAGATTACTATTTTGACGATATAATCGAGGAACTGAACGAATCCGGTCTCTATTCTGAAGATGATATTGCGGAAGATAAGTCACCCCCTCAAATCATACCTGAAAGTAACGATATATCCGAGAAAATGTCAGGCATGCAGCAGGATTTCAATCTCAGGATCCAGAAAATAGAGCAGAAAGTTTTGAATATTAATGAAATGCTTTTCAATACCAAAACCGAAGTTCTTCAGACTATTCAGAAGATGCAGAACAATCTCCTTCTGATGAAGTTTGAG
Source organism: Candidatus Delongbacteria bacterium (assembly GCA_016938535.1). Next base: position 6,974 of record JAFGUL010000117.1, on the reverse strand, counting down.
ACTGAAGAAGGTATCGCCAAGATCAGTGATCTATTCAAAGAAAAAGTATCAAATGACTGTGTTAAGGAAAAAGCATTTGAAGAGCTTTATTCTCAGCTGGAATCATATAAGAGAAATTTCATATATACGGCAATAAAGCCTTTCATTCATGATCTTCTGCTGATGTATGACAGGATAGAATCGGAAATGGAGCATAAAGAACCGGGATCTGACGAAGTATGCACAAAATTATCCTTTTTTAAAGATGAGATGCTTGAAATATTGTACAGAAACGATATAACTCCGATCGAGAAAACTCCTGAAGGTGAAAAATTCAATCCGGAAAAAAGTAACGCAGTTGACAAGTGCGAAACAAATGATACAGAGCTTGACAACAGAGTGAAAAAAGTCCTTAAGGTCGGATTCATGAAGGGTGATACCGTGGTCAGACCAGAGCTTGTTCAGATCTTTAAGTGTAAATCGAAGCAGGGCAGCTGAAATGTCTTTACTGGATAAACTGAAGGAAAAACTGCAGGGTAAAAAAACTGCCACTTCTCATCTTGACGAGATCAGGAAGAAAAGAAGTCTGCAGCTTTACGAAGCTGCGGTGGCTTATTACAAGAAAAAAGACTATGAGAACAGCAGGCGTTTTTTTGAAAAAGCTTTACAGTACGACCCGGAAAACCAGGATGCCAGGCACAATCTGAATGTCGTGAACAGACAGATTGAAATGATGGCCGAGCAGAAAAGATCTCAACAGGAAAAGAAAGACAGCGCCATCAATAAGACGCTTTCACAGGTCAGCGAAGACATTCTTAAGCAGGCGGCTAATTCTGAAGAAAAGGACGAAAGATTCTATTATAAAGCATTGAGGCTTGATTCCGACTCAACTGAGGAAGAGATCAGAGAGAGAATTAATGCGGAGTTCAGAAAATGGAGAACAAGAATAAATTCGCCGAACATAAGAATGCGTTCCGAAGCAGAGGAAATGCTTGCTATAATTTCTCAGGCGCGAAGAAAATTATTGAAATGAGGGTAATGATATGAAACTGATAGGAATAGACCTTGGAACTACAAATTCCGCAATTGCAATCGTAAATGAGTTCGGTAAACCCGAGATAATTCCCAACAAGGAGGGTGAAAGGATCACCCCTTCTGTGGTTCTTTTTGACGACGAACAGATCATAGTCGGCAGCATTGCTAAACAGTCTTCCGTGGCCGAACCGGACAGAACCGTATCATCCATAAAATCCCATATGGGTTCAAGCGACTATTTTTTCGAATATAAACAGACCCGGTACAAGCCGGAAGATATTTCCGCAATGGTATTGAGAAAGCTGATAGAAGATGCCGAAAGTTTTTTAAACGATAAGATAACTGATGTAGTTATAACTGTGCCCGCTTATTTCAATGATAATCAGAGAAAGGCTACGATAGATGCCGGAAAAATTTCAGGGGTCAATGTTACACAAATCATAAATGAGCCTACCGCAGCCGCTTTGACCTATGGTCTGGATAAAAAAATAAATCAGAAGATCATGGTTTACGATCTCGGGGGCGGGACATTCGATGTTACGATAATGAATCTTTCAAACAGTAATTTCGAGGTAGTTGCCAGTGACGGCGACAGACAGCTCGGCGGAAACAATTTTGACGAAAAACTGATGATATATCTTAACGATAAATTCAAGCAGCAGCATGACATTGATCTTTTCGAAGACCCCGTACTTATTCAGGATCTCAGGCTAAAGGCAGAGAACGCGAAAAAGGTTCTATCCTCAAAGCTGAGTACGACTGTTTACCTTTCAGCAAAGGGAAAATCAGCAAGAGTAACGGTTACGAGAAAACTATTTTCCGACCTTGTGGCGGACTTTGTAACAAGAACGGAGCTTCTCGTAAATGCCGTAATGACGGACGCAGGACTCGACTGGAAAGATATTGATCAGGTACTTCTTGTGGGCGGATCTACGAGAATGCCCGCCGTTTCTGACATGATATTCAGAGTTACAGGTAAAAAGCCCGCTACCCAGATCAACCCCGACGAAGCTGTGGCACTCGGGGCTGCCATTCAGGCCGGAATAGTTTCCGCTAAGGATCAGAACGAGGATGTTAACGATATGGTCAGGATGAAGTACGGTGCAATGAATGTATCTGATGTCACAGCCCACAGTTTCGGTGCGATAACTCTTGACGAGTTCGACAACAAAAGGAACGCTATTATCATCCCCAAAAACAGCAAGATACCGGTAAGAAAAAGCCAGATATTCTACACTTCATCGGCTAATCAGACTCAGGTAAAGATGGTTGTTATTCAGGGCGAAGACCCTGATCCGGAATTCTGTACGACTATAGGTACAACTACTCTTGATTTTCCCCCAAAACCTGAGAATTCACCCATAATCTTCAATTATGAATATGATGTGAACGGAATAATCCACGCTACAGCAAAAGACCCTGACACGGGTAAAAAAAGCGAGATACAGATCGCAAGAGAAGGTGCGCTGACGAATGAAGAGGTAACACAGAAGAAAAAGAATCTCAACTCCATGTTCCCGAGAAGAAGAGAGTATGTTACAAGAGAATCTTTTACGGAAGAGACAATGAATATTCCTTCAAAGCCCAAAGCTGAAAAAAAGGATACCGGTGCCGATCTCGTAAGCGATGTATTTGTTTCAGCGGGAAGAAGCGAAAGCGAATCTTTCGTTGAAAAATCAATAACCAGAAATCCTTCGGATGAAGAGATAAAAGAGAATGATATACTTGAAAAATCAGAAATAGATACCATTACCAGTGCAGACCTCAAGAAAGAATTAGAGGAAGAATCTACGATTTTCGATAAAGAGATCCTTTCAAGAAATGATGATCCGATGAAATACGATGAAGAGGAAATGATCGAGAACAGCAGATTTATTGACAGATTTGACGAAAATGACATTGAAGAAGACCTTCTTGCAAAAGAAAAAGAGCCGGTAGAGGAAGAGGTTTCAGACGATGAGCAGGTAGAGATGATCGATAATGAGATCGAATCAATGTTCGAGGACGAAGAAAAAACTACACCAAACGCAATCAGATCAGAGAGTTCCGACAGTTTTGATGAAGCTCTTGATGAAATTGCATCATCGGCAGATCCCGAAACATCTGAACCCGAAGATGATACCGACGAACTCGACAGGGAAACTGAAGAGGATGATGACTCTATTTTTGATACACTCTCAGACAGTAAGCCTGTAAGCGAGGAAAGTCAGGACGAAGATTCATCGGATTCTATCGGGGATATCGGTCTTAAAAGCATAGAGAAAGACAAAACCGAGCTTGATGATTTTGACAGTGTTTCTATGGAAGATTCTTCAGTGATGGAAAGCCAGTCGTTCGATGACGAACTCGATGAGATAGGCAAGTCAGAATTTATAATTGACAGAAGTGAGTATCTTACGGATGAAGACATAATGAGGATCAAGGAAGAGGGTACTTTTAAAAGCGGAGTGCAGTTGTCCGATCTTCCAACCGAGCAGGAAGAATCATTCACGGAAAATGAAGTAAACGAGTTATTTTCCACAAAAGATTCTCAATCGGTCGAAAACGATGATGAAATCGAAAAAAAGAAGATCGAAAGAACAAAAGGTGAATCCGAGGAAGATATAAGCGACTGGATCGACGATTGATGACTAATGATAAGTTTAACATTACCGAACTTCCCCCGAAACTTCTTATAAAAGGCGGGAAAGTTATAGATACTTATTCAGAAAAAGAATACATATCCGATATTCTGATAGAAAAAGGGGCGATAAAGCAGATATCCCAAAGTATTAAACCTTTAAAAGATCACACGGTAATTGACGCTTCCGGAATGTATATCTCAGCAGGATTTTTTGATATGCATGTACATTTAAGAGAGCCCGGGAACGAGAAAGCAGAGAATTATATTACCGGAACGAAGGCGGCTGTGGCCGGAGGAGTTACTTCTCTTGCGGCAATGCCGAATACATTTCCCTGTGTTGATAATACAGAGCTGTTTAAGAGCCTTAAGAGAAAATCGGATAGTTTACCCGTAAACATTTATCAGATCCCCGCAGTTACTCTAAAAAGAGAGGGAAAGACGCTAGTTGATATGGGAAGTCTGTCAGCAGCCGGGGCGGTTGCATTTTCTGACGACGGAAGCGGTATAAGGTCATCCGAAACGATGAGAAAAGCTTTATCAGAAGCCGGAGAATTTAATTCACTGATCCTCGTGCACGCTGAGGACCATACATTCACACCCGGTGCTATGAACGAATCGGATATATCAGAGGAACTCGGAATATCATCATCTCCGAATATCGCTGAAAGTCTGAATATTGCGAGAGACATTGAGATTGCAAGATACATTAAAGGATCTGTGCACTTTCAGCATGTCAGCGCAAAGGAAAGCGTTGATCTTGTCAGGAGGGCAAAGAAGGATAATCTCAATGTTACCTGCGAAGTAACTCCCCATCATTATTCTCTCACGGATGAAAGAGTAAGGACTTTGTCAACTGATTTCAAGATGAATCCTCCGCTGAGATCAAAGACCGATCTGAAAGCGGTAATTAAAGGGTTGAAAGACGGAACAATTGATGTAATAGCGACCGATCATGCGCCTCATTTGAAGGAAAAGAAAGATCTTGATTTTGAACAAGCGCCTTTCGGGGTGATCGGCCTTGAAACCTTACTTTCTTCAGGCATTACATATCTCGTGAGAAAAAGAAAGCTTTCGCTAATGGAATTTCTTAAAAAGATCACTGTAAATCCCAGAAAAATATTGAAAATTGAAGCTGATCTGATCAGAAACGGGATGAATGCCGAGCTGGTCATTTTCGATAAAGACTGCAAATGGAAAGTGGACAGAAAAAAATTCATGTCGCTTTCTGAAAATACATGCTTTGACGGTGAAACTCATTTCGGGAAAGTAAGATACACGATAAATAAAGGTATGATATTTTGTTCATGAACGATTAAGAGTGTAAAAAAAGCCGGACAGTTCCGGCTTTTTTATTATCTGAAAATAGACTGGTTCCTTTCCGGTCCTACCGAAACGATCTCAACCGGGACTCCGGCCGCATTCTCTATGTAATCAATATATTTTCGCGTGTTCTCGGGAAGTTCGTCATAATTCTTTATTGCCGATATATCTTCTTTCCATCCGTCGAGAACTTCATATACAGGTTCGCAGTTATCCAGAACATTTGCAAGAGGGGGAAAATCTGTCAGGATCTCATTTTTGTACTTGTACCCTACACATACCTTGATCTTTTCCAGTCCTCCGAGGACATCTATCTTTGTGAGCGCCAGAGAAGAAATACCGTTTAGTCTTACGGAATATTTCGCTATAAGAGCATCAAAATAACCGCACCTTCTTTTTCTTCCCGTAGTTGCACCTATCTCATGACCCTTTTCGGCCAGATAGATCCCTGTTTCATCGAACAGTTCGCTTACGAAAGGACCGTTGCCGACTCTAGTAGTGTAAGCTTTCATCACTCCGAGTACCTTGTCTATCTTTGTGGGACCCACACCTGCGCCCGTGCATGCTCCGCCGCTGGTCGTGTTAGATGAAGTAACGAACGGATAAGTACCGTGGTCAATATCAAGCAGAGTACCCTGAGCTCCCTCAAAAAGGACCGATCTGTTATTTTTAACTGCATCATCTATAATCAGGGACACATCCTTAACATATTTCTCAAGGATCGAAAATTTGTCTCTGCAGGTACCAAAGATCTTCTCAAAATCGAATTTGTTCTTCTCGCCGTAAAGAGCTTCGAAGAGTTTGTTTTTTGAGTCAATATTATTTTTCAGGACGACAGGAAAATAGTCGCGATCGAGAATATCAGCTACTCTTATACCGCATCGTGTAACTTTGTCCTGATAAGCGGGACCGATACCTTTGAATGTAGTTCCTATCTTCTGCTCACGGTCGCGCTCACTATATCTGTCCAGCTCTTTATGATAAGGCATTACAACATGAGCGTAGGGACTGATAAAGAGCCTGTTTTCTAGAAATATTCCCTCATTCTGAAGCGTGTTCAGCTCGTCAAGAAAAGACTCAAAGTCAAAAACCACTCCGTTGCCTATGCAGGATATCGCTTTGTCGTTAAGAACGCCTGACGGTATCATGTGAAGCACATATTTTTTGTCCCTGATCTCTACAGTATGACCGGCATTTGCTCCGCCCTGATATCTGACTACGACATCAGCGTTTGAACTCAAAAGATCTATTATCTTGCCCTTTCCCTCATCGCCCCACTGGGCTCCGACTGCTATTGTGATGCTCACTTCTACCCCAAATTTTGTAATTAAGCTTTACTCAATGCTCTTTTCTTTATTTTTGAGCGTTCCCAGAAGATAAGTATCGGTGAAGCAATGAAAATGGAAGAGTATGTACCGACGATAACCCCGATGAGCAGAGTAATCGAAAGGTCCCTTATAACATCTCCCCCGAAAAGGAAAAGAATGAGTACGACTATAAGAGTAGTAAGTGAAGTAAGTATAGTTCTTGTCAGTGTTTCATTGATCGAAACATTCACAAGCTTGTCGAACTCCATGCCCTCGAGCTTTTTCATATTCTCTCTTATCCTGTCGAATACCACGATAGTATCATTCAGCGAATATCCTACGATCGTAAGTATTGCAGCTATGACAGAAAGCGATATTTCGATCTGGAAAAAGAATCCGAGGAACGAAAGCATTCCCACAGCAACAAGAACATCATGAAAAAGTGCAGCGATCGCCGCGAGACCAAATCTGAATCTGAACTTTATAGTAATGTAAAGCAGAATAAAAAGCAACGCCCAGAATATGGCTTTGACCGTTGAAGTTTTAAGCTCATCACCTACTTTGGGGCCTATGCTTGAGGACTGTCTGACTTCATAAGAATCGCTGCCGAACTTATCGTTCAATATATTTACTATTGTTGCTTCAACGGCTTTGATATCCTGTTCGGGTGCTTTAACCTTAAGAATAACTTCAGTCTCGAACTCTGATAT